>JAQUSR010000003.1 GCA_028710155.1 Bacteroidales bacterium
AACCTTGAGCCTCTTCGCCATTTCCCAACATACCGACTGTAAACTCGCGACCGGGCAAAATTTCTTCCACCAATGCCGGCTGATGAAATGTTTTCAATATAAATGCACATTGTTGATACAATTGCTCTTCATTATCGATATGCGAAAAACGCGAAATGCCTTTGCTGGTACCTTCGGCAACGGGTTTGACAAACAACGGAAACGGAATTTTCACTTTATGGATGTCTTTGATTTTTCGAACCACCTGAAAATCGGCTGTGCGAACGCCGTAGTGTCGCATCACGGCATTGGTTAAACCTTTGTGCAGCGCCGTTGCCAAAATTTCGGTTGTGGAAAAGGTGTAGGGAATTTGATAGGCATCCAACAATGCCGGAATTTGTGCCTCGCGACCCAAGCCATGAGCGCCTTCGGCAAAATTAAACACCAAATCCCATCGTTCACCGGC
This sequence comes from Bacteroidales bacterium, assembly GCA_028710155.1. Taxonomy (GTDB): domain Bacteria; phylum Bacteroidota; class Bacteroidia; order Bacteroidales; family WRLA01; genus WRLA01. The sequence continues at coordinate 446 of JAQUSR010000003.1, forward strand.
TAAAAGTCGCTGCATCAGCTGCTCCAAGCATCCGATTCTGACCACCTGATGTCCGGCACCGATTAACACGTTTTCGATAGCTTCAACCGTCTCTTCGCAGTCGAACTCCGCCGCTTCTTCTATGGAAAAACCTTTCGTTATATAATAACTTTTAAGGTCGTAAGTCATTCCAATGATCATCTTGAATATGTAAGATTTTTAGATTTTTGAATGTTTTTTTGATGTCAACAACTTTCCCGATTTACAAAAAATCTTCTTTTAATGGCTTTCAATTTTGAAAAATTTTAACCATTAAGCGAGTAGGTCTGCTCAACTCCGTTTTTTGTAATTCAATGTTTGTTTTCATCAACTTTTTATATATTAAATTATTGAAATAGAGATGTTTTTGGTGATCGCCATCGAACCTTTACAGGCTTTATCAATTGTTGAAATTTTTGTAAAAACATGACCTAAAAAATGGGCGCAAATGTAGTTTGTTTTTGATTGGATAGATGAAAAGAAAAAAATTAAAAATATTTTTATAAATTACAAAGAATCAATGTTATAGGAGCTACTTGAATCCATTTAAAAAGGAATAAAATACACTAATGGTTCGTCATCTTGAGGAGTAAATGACGAATCATGATTTAGTCAATGATTAAAATTAGGAAAAAGCTTCAATCAATATTTCATGGAGTTCAATAGGAGACGAGGAAGGCAAATTTTGGAATCACGCCTTATCCGCCGAAATCATCATAGAAAATCATGCTTTCGGGAACGCCCAAATTGTCCAACATTTTTAACACGGCTTGCAGCATCATCGGTGGTCCGCAGATGTAATATTCGATATCTTCGGGATAGGGATGTGCTTTCAAATAATTTTCAAATATCACCTGATGGATGAAACCGGTGTAGCCCGTCCAATGGTCTTCAGGTTGCGGGTCGGAAAGAGCAATATGAAACGAAAAATTATCGTTTTCTTTTTCAATATCTTGAAAATCTTTGACATAAAACAACTCTTGCAACGATCTGCCGCCATACCAAAAAGTGGTTTTGCGTTGGGTGTGGTTGGTTTTAAATTGGTCGAAGATGTGCGACCGCATCGGAGCCATTCCCGCACCGCCGCCGATAAACATCATTTCGCGATGGCTGTCTTGTACGAAAAAATCACCGTAAGGTCCCGAAATCATCACCTTGTCGCCTGCTTTCAACGAGTGAATGTAAGAAGAGCTGACCCCCGGATTCACTTTTTTGTAAGCCCCTTTTTGACGATCAAACGGCGGCGGTGCAATACGCACATTCAAAATAATTTGCGTGTTCTCGCTCGGGTGATTTGCCATTGAGTAGGCGCGCGAAGCCGGTTGAGAATTTTTCATCACCAAACCAAATAGTTGCATCTTTTCCCAATCTTTTCGATATTTTTCTTCTACTTCAATATCTTTGTAGGCAACAGTGCATTTGGGAATATCAATTTGAACATAACCGCCCGAACGAAAATTGAGCGTTTCGTGATCAGGCAATTTGACGACCAACTCTTTGATAAACGTAGCCACATTGCGATTGGAAACCACTTCGCATTCCCATTTTTTTACCCCAAAAACCTCTTTAGGAATTTCAATTTCCATATCGTTTTTAACTTTCACTTGGCAGAAAAGACGATAGTTTTCTTGCTCCATTTTTCGCGAAATATGCGCTTTTTCGGTAGGCAAAATCGAACCACCGCCCGACAGAACAATGCCTTTGCACGTTCCGCAAGTACCGCCGCCGCCGCATGCCGATGAAACAAAAATTTTTTCGTCCGATAAGGCTTGCAATAGCGAACAACCGCGCTCGTGTTCCAACTCCTTTTCGCCGTTAATTTTAATTTTTACTTTGCCTTCCGGAACCAATTTTTTTCGGGCAAAAAGCAACACTGTCACCAATAACCAAATAACAATCAAAAAGATGACGATGGCTGCAAAAATTGTTATGTATGCTATCATTTTGTATTTTTTTACTATAGTTGTTTAAATGCCTATGCACTTACTTTTTCTATGAGTTGGCTGACTTTCTAAATGTTTGACAAAAACTTTTTTATTAAATTCCCAAAAACGCCATAAATCCTAAACCCATTAATCCGGTAGTAATGTAGGCGATACCGTTGCCTTGCAGCGGTTTGGGAATGTTGGAATAGCGAATGCGTTCTCGAATTGCGGCAAAGGCTACAATCGCAAGCAACCAACCAATTCCCGATCCTAATGCGTAGACAAGGCTATGTCCTACCGTTGGAAAATTTTTCTCTTGCATAAATAACGATCCGCCTAAAATGGCACAATTGACCGCAATCAACGGAAGGAAAATGCCCAACGCATAGTACAATTTCGACGAAAAACGTTCAATCACCATTTCCAATAGTTGTACGATGGCTGCAATCACCGCAATAAAAACAATGAGCGACAAAAACGACAAATCAATGTCTGCCAATTGCGAAGAGAGCCATTGCAATGCTCCGGCTTGTAGTAAATATTTGTCGATGAGATAGTTGATAGGAAGCGTTATCGCCAAGACAAAACAAACGGCAACGCCTAATCCAAAAGCCGTTTTAACGTTTTTCGATACCGCCAAATAAGAACACATGCCTAAAAAATAGGCAAAAATCATGTTATCGATGAAAATAGAACGAACAAATATATCTAACATAATTAGTAAGTTTAATATTTAAAAGATGAATGATTAAATATGTACTATCAAAAATATTTTAAGATTTTGATTTCTGAATCCAAATAAGTCCACCAATCATAATCAATGCCATAGGAGGAAGAATCATCAAACCGTTGTTCATGTAGCCGGCTTGATAAACCGATTCGGGTATCACCGGATAGTTCCACAAGCTACCCGAACCAAGCAATTCACGAAAAACGGCTACAACGACCAGCACCAAACCGTAGCCCAAACCGTTAAAAATGCCGTCAAAGAACGACGGTATCGGCGGATGTGAAAGTGCAAACGCCTCCAAACGCCCCATGAGGATGCAGTTGGTGATAATCAATCCCACAAAAACCGATAGCATTTTGCTGATGTCGTAGAAAAAGGCTTGTAACACCTGATCAACCAAAATGACCAATGCTGCAGCAATCAACAATTGAACGATGATGCGAATACGTGGTGGTATTGTATTGCGAATCAATGAAATAATAAAATTTGCACAAGCACAAACAACCGTTACCGATAACATCATCACCACTGCCGGTTTCAGTTGTGCGGTAACAGCCAAGGCAGAACAAACGCCTAAAGTTTGTACTAAAATGGGATTTTCTTTATTTAACGGACCTAAATATTTCATATTGATATTCTATTGATTAGGTTTTGAATTAAAAATTATTAATCATATTGATTATTAAACTGTAAAAAATAATTCTATGGTAAGCAAAAACGGTTGCATCGATTTCATTTCCATTTTTGAAACTATTCTTCCTCTTTCAAACATCGATAAAGCATCTCTTCAACACCTTGGCTGGTAACAGTTCCGCCCGAAATGGCATCAACACCGTGAATCGGGTTGATGGTGCTGTTTAAAACACCGCCTTTGACCACCTTCACCGAAACAAATTGTCCGTTTTCATCAAAAATCTTTTTTCCTTCAAATGAGGAGCAAAATTTTTCGGTTGAAATTTCTCCACCCAACCCCGGTGTCTCCGATTTATGGGCGAAAAACACACCTTTGATAGTCGAATGATCGTCTGCCAACACTACATATCCCCAAATGGGTCCCCACAAACCTTTTCCGTTCACAGGAATCACAATTCCGGAGCTTTGGTCGAAACAAACAATGTCGTACGACTCCTTATTCGATGGCGTTTCTCGTTTTTGGCACACCTTTTCAAACAATGGTTGCACTTCGCTTTTTGGAACCTCTTTGTAACCGGCAGCTGTCAAAATTTGTCGCATTTTTTCGGTTTCGCGATTGGCTTTTTGATATGGTTGCAAAGTGATGGTTGCCAACGACAACAAAAAAGCAATTATTACTACTAAAACAGTAATATACAAAAAGATATATCGATTAGAAAAATTTTTCATCTTTAGTACTTTTAAATTAATTTCACGCTATTTGACAATTTTCACCCGTTTCATCCGTCGTTTGATGTTCACTTGAACCACACAATAATCAATCAAAGGTGCGAAAATGTTCATCAACAAAATGGCAAGCATCATACCTTCGGGATAGCCTTTGTTATAATCACGAATTAAAATAGCAAACACGCCGATTAAAAAACCGTAAATCACCTTTCCCCATTGGGTATGGGCTGCCGTTACCGGATCGGTTGCCATAAAAACGGCACCAAATAAAAATCCGCCCATCAACAATTGTTGATAAGCAGGAACTTCTGCCATCGGTGTTCCTCCCAATATATTGAAAGTGAGTGCAGACAAAAATCCGCCCGCTACCACAGAAAGCATAATTTTCCAATTGGCAACTTGTGTGAAAAGCAATACGGCAGCACCCAAAAGAATGGCAATTTTTGATGTTTCGCCAATAGAACCCGAAATGGTTCCCACCAACATATCCATCGTACTTGGTAACGCAGAAAGATGATTGTTAGCTATATCCGAAAGCGGTGTTGCTCCGGAAAAGGCATCGGCTTTTTCGGCAATCCACACTTTATCGCCTGAAATAACACTCGGATAGGCAAAAAATATGAACGCACGCGCAATCAATGCAGGATTCAAAAAATTGTAGCCCGTTCCGCCAAAAACCTCTTTTCCGAAAAGCACGGCAAACATAGTGGCAATGGCAACAATCCATAACGGAATGTCGGGAGGCAAAATCAACGGAAGAATAAATCCCGTTACAAAAAAGCCCTCCGCCACTTGATGTCCGCGAATTTGAGCAAAGATAATTTCAACCAACAATCCACTGACATACACTACAATAACTAGCGGTAACCATTTCAGAAAACCATACCACAACGCACCCCAAAACGAAACACTCGTTTGTATTGATAGAAAATGTTGATAGCCAATATTCCAAATCCCAAATAACAACGCCGGAAACAGCGCAATAATCACGGTAATCATTACCCGTTTCATATCTACCGTATCGCGAATGTGGCTGCCTTTGGTAGTAACCTCTTTCGGCGTAAAAGCAAACGTATCAATAGCATCCCACAACGCCCAAAACCGATGAAGCGGTTGTCCTTTTTCAGTCTTTTTTTCTAGAGTTTGACTGAGTTTATCGAGAAATTTTAATCGCATGAAAAGAAAAATTAATATCGGTAAATCAATTATTATACAAAAAGCGCAAGCCTTCGTAAATGATGGATTGACACTCTGTTTTTGACGGACAAACTACATCGCACAACGCAAAATCTTCGTCCGTTACTTCATAAATGCCCAACTGTTCCATCAAGTCAATATCTTGAATGATACACGCTTTCATCAATTGCAAAGGCAGAATATCGAAAGGGAAAACTTTTTCATAAACATCGGTAAGCATAAAAGCACGCTTTCCGCCATGCAATTGCGCATTGAACGAATATTTTTTATGCGGAGTTAAAAATGACAAAAAGGTGTGCGAAAGGCTCCATTTTTTAAAATTGGGCAGCAACCATCCGATCAGTTCGCGCTCTCCGCCTTCGGGTATCAATGTCAGCTGCTGGTCGTAAAATCCGATAAAACCGTCTGTGTCGATAACTTTTCCGGTTAAAACGTTGCCACTGATAATACGGATGGGACGTTTTAAAGAATTTTGTGCGATGGAAGCAATGTTTCCGCCATTGACTATCGTATAATACATCGGTTGCAACGCACCTTCGCCACACAACGCAATGGTTTTTGAAAAATCTAATTTTTTGTGTAAAAATAATTTTCCGATGGTTACAACATTTTGCAACTCGACATACCAAACTTTTTCACCCTTGTTTATGGGATCGATATAATGAATTTGCGTTCCGACATTTCCGGAAGGATGCGGACCACTGAAATAACGACTTTCCACATTTTTTGGCAACGATGACAAATCAAGTTCACAATCATCGGGCAAGCAAAAAAAGGTTTTTCCTGGTGTCAAAAGCGAAAGGATTCGCAGCCCTTCTTGAAGTTCAGATAATTGATTTTTAATAATATAAGCATAATTTGGAGCCAACGGAGCCGAATCGAAGCCGGAAACAAAAATCGATTTTGGCGTTTCATCGGGTTGAGCAATGATGGCAAAAGGACGTTGTCGCACAAAAGCCCACAAACCGTATTTCAAAAGTTGTGTTTTGATAGTTGATGGCGTCGCATCAATTTCATTTTCAATATGTTCTGATAAATATTGTTGGTCGTTGTTGACAACAATTCGTTCAATTTTTCGTTTTTCGCCTCGAACAATTTTTTGAACCGTTCCGCTCACCGGCGAAACAAAACGAAGACGTTCATCGGTTTTTGATACGAAAAGCGGTGTTCCCACTTTCACGCAGTCTCCTTCTTGAACCACAAGTTTTGGCGTTATCCATCGAAAGTCGTCGGGCGATAGTGCCACGGTAGAACATTCCAACCTTTGCGTTTTTTCGACGGCAACTCCTTTTAAAGCCAAATCAAGCCCTTTTCGGATGGTGAAAACCTGTCGTTTTTTTGATGTGTCATTAATCACGATTGTGCTTTTTGCAAAATATATATTAATGATTATGAAGGTGATAAATGAAATTTTTCTACCTTCATAATTTGCTGCAAAAGTACATCAAAAGTAGGTATAAATACGCATCATAAAGGATTTTTATACTTTAAAAATTTGCATTAATAAATGTGGCATAAGATCAAAGAGAAATTGGTTTTTTCCTTGGAAACATTACCTTTGCACCTCTTTTTTAAAAGAATACCAATTTTATCGAAAATTTCATAACTATTTTATAATCAATAATTTTAACAAAATGACACAAAAAAAGATCAATTATGCCGTTCCTTTGGCTTTTGTAGGATTGTTATTTTTTTCCTTAGGTTTTGCATTAGGAATTATTTCGTTTTTATTTCTTGTTTTAAAGGATTCTTTATCATTGCCTTCCGCCGTTGCCTTTTTGTTTTTGGCGTAAACCTTTGTCCCTTTTTTGATTTTTGGATATCCGGCAACGCTAACTATTTCAAAAATAGGGTATAAGCGAACAATGGCACTTTCTTTTGTGTTTTTTGCCATTGCTTTTGGAATCTTTGTATTTTCGGCAAAAATGGAAAATTTTGTATTGTTTTTGATCGCCTCGTTTGTAAGCGGAGCAGCTAATGCTTTTTTGCAAGCAGCTGTTAATCCGTATATTACTATTCTTGGTCCGGTTGAAAGTGCCGCTCGTAGAATGAGTATTATGGGCATTTGCAATAAATTGGCATGGCCGATAGCGCCTCTATTTTTCTCGTTGATGGTGGCTGATAAAACGCATATTCTCGTGGCCGATTTATTTTTACCGTTTTATGTCATTATTGGTGTTTTTATTCTTTTGGGCGTTCTTTCTCTGTTGGCTCCTTTACCCGAAGTGAAAGCGGCCGGCGAAGATGAAGATTCTGTTGAAGAATGTGTATATGCAAACACCAAAACCTCTATCTGGCAATTTCCACATCTTTTATTAGGAGCTTTAACGCTATTTATTTACGTTGGTGTTGAAACGCTATCATTAAGTACAGCAGTTGATTATGCCTCGTCTATTGGATTAAGCGATCCTGAATCTTACGCATGGATACCAAGTGTTGGAATGATTGTAGGTTATATTATTGGTATTATCGCCATTCCGAAATATTTATCGCAAGCCGTTGCTTTGAAAATTTGTTCATGGCTCGGTATTATTGGTTCATTAGTAGTTGTTTTGTTTCCCGAATCACTTTCTATTTGGGGTATCGCATTGATGGCTTTGGGTTGTTCATTGATGTGGCCTGCTCTTTGGCCCCTTGCCATGGCAGATCTTGGCAAATTCACTAAAACCGGTGCATCGTTTCTGACAATGGCTATTGCCGGTGGTGCAGTGATTCCCACCGTTTTTGGTTTTTTGAAAGATTCGTTGGGTCCACAAAATGCTTATTGGTTAGCACTCCCATGTTTTTTGTGTATTCTTTATTATGCATTAGTGGGTTACAAAATCAGAAAAAAATAATGTTTTTTTAAATCATCTTCAATAAAAATCGGAAGATTTTTGTCCGATTTTTATTGAAGATTTTATTTGATATTCCTATAAAGCACAAAAGATGATTTTGTAAATAATAGAAAATCATAAAGATAAAAGAATTGTATTTAAATAAAAAAATTTTTTTCGATTTTATTTATTTTATCCAAAAACATTTTACCTTTGCACTCGCAAAAAAGGGGAGTTTAGCTCAGTTGGTTCAGAGCATCTGCCTTACAAGCAGAGGGTCAATGGTTCGAATCCATTAACTCCCACACAAAAAAAAGACTTGGTATCAAGTCTTTTTTTTTGTGTGTAATGATGCTTCTTATTGTATCAAGCTATTGTTAAAGAATAAATTTATCGGAAACCTCAGAGGCTTTATCGGCAATCATCTGCATGAAATTTCGGATAGGATGTTTCAACATCATCAAAACCATTGGATTGGCATCTGAATACACAGAAATATCTACTTCGGTTTGTGTTTCTTTGATAGGAGTTAATAAAAAGCGTAATTCAAAATTTACCGGTGATTGTAATGATGAATAAGTGATTGTATGTGATTCTTGTAGAGCAGTTACTTTTACCGAAATAGTGCCAATGCCGGAAATGGTAAAAGAACAAGTGTTGCCTTCAATCAACCAATTTTCGACTTTTTCGGGTATAAAATGCTCGAAGTTTCTAAAATCACTTAATGTGTTGAATATTTTTTCTGCGTTTTTTTCCAAAACGACTGTTTGTCCATCAATTTTTTTCATATAGTTTTAAAAAACGCATTATTTAATCCGTGAATAAAATTAAAAATTTAAACGCCCCAAGTTTCGGGAGATAGGCGCCATTGTTTTAGTAAAGAAAGATCGTTTTCTGTTATATATTCTTCTTCTAAAGCTTTCTGAATCAGTTTTTCATAGTTGCATAATGTGTAAAACGGACATTTGGCTTCTTTGAAATTTTGTTCGGCAATAGGAAAACCGTAAGTGAATATGGCAAACATAGCTTTTACATTATAGCCGGCTTCGCGAAGTGTTGAAACTGCATTGAGACTGCTCCCGCCTGTAGAAATAAGATCTTCAATGACCACTATCGATTGTCCCGACTCCACAACACCTTCAATTTTATTTTCTAAACCATGATTTTTTTGAGATGAACGAACATAAACGAAAGGCAATCCCAAATCTTGAGCTACTAAAACGCCTTGTGGAATACCTGCTGTGGCAACTCCTGCAACCGCATCAACGACACCAACTTGTTCTGTAATCAGTTTTACAAATTCTTGGCGAATAAATGTCCTAACAACCGGAAAGGATAAAGTCTTTCTGTTATCACAATAAATCGGTGATTTCCAACCAGATGCCCATGTGAAAGGTTCATTCGGACTTAACTTAACAGCTTTTATTTGAAGAAGATACTTCGCAATAGAATAGGCACATAAATCTTTCTCGTCCATAAAAATCAATTTAATTTTAATATTTTAACAAAAAAATTTTTCAAAAAGTTTGGCAAAGGTACATTATAACCCTATATCAAATAATTTTTTTTTAAACTGTTGAAAAAATATTTATCTATCTAATAATCAATCTTATATATTTATGAAAAAAATTTAGTCATTCATTGATTAAACTTGCTTGAAGTGATTACCTTTGCATCAAAATTTATTTAATACATTACATCATGGCTTTACAAATAACCGATGCCAACTTTGATGAGTTGGTGAAAAATGCTTCAGTTCCTGCTGTTGTTGATTTTTGGGCTGAATGGTGCGGCCCTTGCCGTATGATTACACCTATTATTGAAGAATTGGCTGCCGAATACGAAGGCAAAGCTAATATTGGAAAAGTGGATGTGGACAACAACCCCGGTGTTACCGGTTCTTTTCGTGTTCGTAACATACCAACTATTCTTTTCTTCAAAAATGGTGAAGTTGTTTCTAAACTAGTCGGATCACAATCAAAAGCAACGTTAGTCGAAGAATTACAAAAAATTTTGTAGTCGCAGTCTGTTGTTTATAGGTCAAAAGAAAAATCTAATAGTCAGAAACGACTTATAATCAAGATTTTACTTTTGACCTTTGTTTTTGTATTTGTAAGTTATTTCATTTTTTATGAGTTTGAACCGAAAACTTCATGGGTAACTTTTTTCAATCTAATTATGACAACTATTCAAGAAAGCATTATTCAACCCTACATTTCGTTGGAATTTTTGGCGAAACAAGTAGTCGAAGGTTTTATCACCGGTTTGCATAAAAGCCCGTTTCATGGTTTTTCAGTCGAATTTGCCGAACATCGTTTGTATAATTCCGGTGAATCCACTCGACACATCGATTGGAAACTATATGCCCGCACCGATAAACTTTTTGTGAAAAGATACGAAGAAGAGACGAATTTGCGATGCCATATCATTATCGATAATTCCTCTTCCATGTATTATCCCCAACGCGATAAAATTGATTTGCAACATCCTACAAAAATAGCCTTTTCCATTTACGCCGCCGCAGCCATTATGTTGATGCTTTACAAACAACGTGATGCCGTTCAATTGAGTTTGTTTTCCGATACTGTCGAGTTTACTAGTAGAGCCCGTTCAAGCGATACACATATTCACTATTTGATGGCTCAATTAGAAAAAAATTTAGCTTTACAACGTCCCGATGGTACTTCAAAAACCACGGTTACTGCCGATACTTTACACGAATTGGCAGAAAGCACCCATCGTCGCTCTTTGGTAATTCTGTTTACCGATATGTTTGAAACGCAATCTAATCATCAGGAAGAGTTGTTCAGCGCTTTACAACATTTACGGCACAACAAACATGAAGTGATTCTTTTTCATGTTGTTGACAAACAAAAAGAGATCGATTTCGATTTTAAAAATGTACCATCACGTTTTATTGATATTGAAACCAACGAAGAGTTTAAATTAATTCCGGCAGAAATTCGTGAAGCCTATCGCAAACATCAACAAACGTTCATGAATGAATTGAATTTGCGCTGCGGACAATATGAAATTGATTTGGCGGAAGCCGACATTAACCAAGGTTTTGATGCTATTTTGAATGCGTTTTTGGCAAAACGAAGAAGAATGATGTAAAATTTGGAATTTTTATCATCAATAATTTCAATTTTTATACATTTCCGAAAAAAAATACAACAAAATCCAACCATTTTTCAATGAATCCGGTGCAATTTTTAGATAATAATGAATAATTTTTGATACATTTTTCATTATTTTTTCCTTTTGCAATATTGGATTTGATGAAATTCTCTCACAAAAAAATTTCTTTTGCTCAAAATCAACAATGGTAATAAAAAAATGTAACCAATTTCATTGAATTGATTACATCTTTATTGGTTTTTTATAAGTTGATCAATCGACTATCGGAAAGAAATGTTGTTTTATCGCAATTGTTTCAATCGTTCAATGGCTTCTTGTGGATGAGGGTGCGAAAAAACGGTGCTTCCGGCAACCAATACGTTACAGCCGGCTTCAACCAATTGTCCAGCATTATCAAACGTAACACCGCCATCCACTTCAATCATGGCTGATGAACGCCGTTCTTCAATCATCTCTTTCAATTCAACAATTTTGGTATAAGTGTTTTCGATGAATTTTTGTCCTCCAAATCCCGGATTAACCGACATTAAAAGCACCAAATCCAAGTCTTCTATAACATCTTTCAACAACTGAACATTGGAATGCGGATTAAGCGACACGCCTGCTTTCATTCCTAAATCTTTAATCGCATGAATATCACGATGAAGATGGGTAGATGCCTCATAATGAATAGTTAACCAATCGGCACCTGCTTTTTGAAAATCTTCAAAATATCGATTGGGATTTACAATCATCAAGTGAACATCTAATGGCTTAAGTGCATGCTGTTTGATGTGTTTAATGACGGGCTGACCAAAAGTAATATTGGGAACAAAAACGCCGTCCATCACATCCAGATGAAACCAATCGGCAGTACTATGATTAATCATCTCAATCTCTTGGCGTAAATTGGAAAAATCGCAAGAAAGCATCGAGGGAGAAACTAAATGATTCATCGTTGAAAATTATTAATAAATATTGCTGTTTTTTTTGAGTTGAAAGTAACCATTATTTTGAAACTTTATTGTATTGTTGTTGCAAAACTATTGAATTTATCTTTTTTTTCTTGGATTAAATGAATATTTGTATGAAAAAATGGCGAAAAAATGAATAATATGAATAAAAAAACGCCTGAAAGGCGTTCTTTTTATCCTAAATATGATTGTAAAATTTTACTTTTTGCATTCAGTTTAATACGCCGAATGGCTTTTTCTTTGATTTGTCGCACACGTTCACGCGTTAAAACAAATTTTTCGCCAATTTCGTCCAAAGTCATGGGATAACTACCGTCTAATCCGAAGAAAAGTTTGACCACTTCGGCTTCACGTTTGGGCAAGGTGGCAATAATGCGGTTGATTTCAGAACGTAATGATTCTTGAATTAAATCGGTTTCAGGTGTGGCATTATCGTCCGAACGCATCACATCATACATGGTGTTTTCTTCGTCTTGAATTAAGGGTGCATCCATCGATAAATGACGACCGGAGTTACGCATCGAGTCTTGTACATCGCTGACTTGAATCTCTAACAAATCAGCAACTTCTTCGGCATTAGGCTCGCGTTCATATTGTTGCTCTAAACGAGCATACGCTTTGTTGATACGATTAATGGAACCGATTTTGTTTAAAGGTAAACGAACGATACGAGATTGTTCTGCCAAAGCTTGCAAAATGGATTGACGAATCCACCAAACGGCATAAGTAATGAATTTGAAACCACGTGTTTCATCAAAACGTTGCGCCGCTTTTATTAAACCAAGATTTCCTTCGTTAATTAAATCAGGTAAACTTAATCCTTGATTTTGATATTGCTTTGCAACAGAAACCACAAAACGTAAATTACTTTTGGTGAGTTTTTCTAATGCTTGTTGATCGCCTTGTTTGATCTTTTGTGCTAAAACAACTTCTTCTTCAGCAGTCAAAAGTTCCACTTTTCCGATCTCTTGCAAATATTTGTCTAACGATGCGGTTTCACGATTGGTAACCTGACGAACGATTTTTAACTGTCTCATATCAATTTTTCATTTTTTAAACAATCCTTTTTTACGTAAAGAAAAAGAAAAAGTTTCAAAAAAATGAAAAAAATATTTTTCTGACAGTTATTTTTGTAATCCCCAATTAATCACAACATTACGAAATTCAAGAACAGTGCTTCCTGATGTTGTATTAACCGAAGTGCTGATAATATTAAATTCGGTGATCGTTTCGGAAACATGGTTCAAGCTGAATTGAACGGTTTCTACACTGTTAGGTGTCGTAGTGCGTTTTTGAGCTCCTTCACATTTTGTAATAAACTTTTCACCTTTTTTGTCTTTTGCCGATCCTCCGGCAGGAAAATTAATGGTTTGTTGTGGCAAGCCGTTATATGAATAACTGAATGTGAAGATAACTTTACCCGTAGTCGGATCACCAATACAAGATACATAATTAAATGTGTATCCTTTGATAGAACCAAAAATGGTTACTTCCGCTTTTTTCTCTTCACGAGGCTCTAAACTGCCTTTTTTCATGGATTGAAACCATGTTTTTTTCTTCTCTTTTTGTGTGGATTGTTCTTGCTGATCTTGTTTCTTGTCGGTTTGTGCTTGTATTACGAAACAGAAACTCAAGGTTAATACTAATAATAAATACAAATGTTTCATACTAATTATAATTATTGATTTAATGTGGCAAAGTTAATATTAAATGAGAACGTTTACTCTATCCGAATAATTTTTTGATCAAATTATTTTGATGTAATCGAGAAAGGAGGTTTTTCAATATGGTTCTATTTTCCTTTTTATAGTAAAAAAAGAACATATTTTGCATTTTTTTCTCTTCCACCTTTTTTGAAACAGGAATTTTTTCGCCACTATACGGGTCAAACTCCAAATAATACATTGCTGTTGAATAGGTCATGGGTGTTGGCGTAAAATCTTGAATTTGTTCGGTGGGCAAATGCTGTGTTTTGGCTTGAACAGCTAATTCCGCCATATCGACTACCGTGCAATTGGGATGCGATGAGATGAAATAAGGTATCAATTGCTGATTTTTTCCGGTTCGACAGTTGATGTCGTTGAATTTTTTGAGAAATTGCAAAAAATGATCAAACGAAGGTTTTCGCATCTTTTTTAAAACACGCTCTGCGGTGTGTTCGGGAGCCACTTTTAGTCGTCCTGAAACGTGATAGGCTATTACCTCTTTCAAATAGTCGGTCAAACCATTCTCTCGATCTGTTTTTTCATCCGCCAACAACATATCATAACGAATACCGCTTCCGATGGTGATTTGTTTTACATTTTTGATTTTTCTGGCAGCTCGATACAATTCAATCAAAGGTTGATGATTGAAATTCAAATTTTTACAAACTTTTGGAAAAATACACGAGGGACGCGGACAAGTTTCACAAAGTGCAGCATCTTTGCCTCCCATGCGATACATGTTGGCGGAAGGAGCGCCTAAATCGGAAATGTGTCCTTTAAAATAATCGCGATTTGCCAAATCGTTCACCTCTGCCAAAATCGATTTTTCGGAACGCGATGCAATATATTTTCCTTGATGAGCAGCAATGGCACAAAAACTACACCCGCCAAAACATCCCCGATGTATGGTGATGGAGTTTTTAATCATCTCAAAAGCCGGAATCTCACCCCGTTTGGCATATTTTGGATGAGGAAGATTCATCATCGAATCGAAATGCACAAAGGTATCCATCTCTTGCTCCGTTGCCGGTGGAAATGGCGGATTGACAACCACAAAACCGGTTTTATAGGGCTGAATCAGCGTGCGTTGCCTTTTTTTGTTCGACTCGGTTTCAAATTTTACAAAATCTTCTGCATAATTTTTTTTGGAGGTCAACTCTGTTTCATAAGAATGTAAAAAAACAGCATCCGTATTTTTATATGAATCAACATTTTGTTCTAAAAAAGCAATTTGTTGAATCGTTTTATAGCATGTTTTCCAATCGCCGGTTTTAAAAATTTCAGCCAACGCCGTGATAGGTTTTTCGCCCATACCATACACCAAAATATCAGCTTTACTTTCTATCAAAACAGAGGGTTTTAAAGTATCACTCCAATAATCGTAGTGCGACAATCGACGCATAGAAGCCTCTACGCCTCCGATTACTATGGGCGAATCGGGAAATAATTGTCGTACTATATTGGAATAGACCACTGTAGCATAATCGGGACGAAAACCGGAAACTCCTCCAGCCGTATAAGCATCATCGCTACGTAACCGTTTATTAGCCGTGTAATGGTTGACCATCGAATCCATATTTCCGGCTGTGATGCCGAAAAAAAGTCGCGGTTTTCCCAACTTTTTGAAATCGCGAAGGTCGTCTCTCCAATTGGGTTGCGGTAAAATAGCAACTCGTAAACCGCACTTTTCCAACGTTCGCCCAATGACGGCTGCACCAAACGAAGGATGATCGACGTAGGCATCGCCTGTAATTAAAACGACATCAACTTCGTTCCATCCAAGTTGTTCTAACTCTTTTTTAGTCGTAGGGAGAAATGTTGGCATGAGGTTTTTCAATTCAATATTTTGTGGTTAAATCACTTCAGCGACTGTAAAGGTGCTTCCGCCTACATAAATCACATCTTCGATACCGGCATTTTGTCGCGCTGCGTCGTAGGCGACTTTAACCGATTCGTAGCAACTGCCTTTCAACTCAAATTTTTCGGCATTTTCTTGCAAAATCTTTGCATCCAACCCTCTGGGTATATTGGCTTTACAAAAATAGTAAATGGCCTCTTTCGGAAAAAGCGGCAAAATGTGTTCAATATCTTTATCGTTGACAACACCAATTACAATATGCAGATTCTTCTTCGGAATCGATTTCAACTGTTTGGTTGTCAGTGATAAACCTGCAGGATTATGGGCTGTGTCGCATACAATCAACGGCTTTTCGTTAAGAATTTGCCAACGACCGATGAAACCCGTGTTTTGCACC
The DNA here is from genome assembly GCA_028710155.1 of Bacteroidales bacterium. Lineage (GTDB taxonomy): Bacteria > Bacteroidota > Bacteroidia > Bacteroidales > WRLA01 > WRLA01. Next base: position 16,549 of record JAQUSR010000003.1, read on the forward strand.
ACATTTTCCAACCCCTTTTTAATATCGCTTTTTTTAATTTTCCATCCTTCTTCTTTCAGTGTTTCAATCGTTTGCAAAGTTGTTGGAACATTGCATTCCTGATAAATGCCACGCAACGGAAGTTTGAGGTTGGCAAGAAACGAATCGCCTTCCAAATTAACATCCAATCGACCATTGCTGTTAAAGCGTGCCACATAGCGGTTATCGGCAAAAATCACCGAAGTTTCGTTGTCCATGGCTTTTTCCAAAAACACATCCATGATCTCTTCCTGCGTTTCGCCAATCACAACCGGCACTTCCGGTTTGATGATTCCGGCTTTTTCGCCGGCAATTTTTTCGAGCGTGTTGCCCAAAAATTGGGTGTGGTCGAAGGCGATGTTGGTGATAACGGAAATTACCGAATTCACCACGTTGGTCGAATCTAAACGGCCGCCCATACCAACCTCCATAACGGCAATATCGACTTGCTCTGCAGCAAAGTAATCAGCAGCCAAAGCAAAAGTAAATTCAAAAAACGAAGCTTCAATGGCTTCAAAACGTTGCTGATGTTTTTCGACAAAATCAATTACAAATTGTTCTGAAATAGGTTCACCGTTAATGCGGATGCGTTCGCGAAAATCGCGTAGATGTGGCGAGGTGAACAATCCGGTTTTGTAGCCCGCTTCTTGCAAAATGGAAGCAGTCATGTTGGCAACAGAGCCTTTGCCATTGGTTCCGGCAACATGCACCGATGGGAATTTTTTTTCGGGATTATCCAACAATCGGCACATTTTCAAAGTATTGTCTAAATTATCTTTGTAAGCAGCTGCTCCAATGCGATGATACATGGGCAATCGGCTAAAAAGGTAATCGATGGTTTCTTGATAAGTCATTTTATTTCAATTTGATACCGTTATATTATTTTTTTAAGTTCATTTCAATTTTGGAAGTGTTGCCAACGCGGTCGCTCACTTTGAGTACAAATTGGTTGTTGCCTTCTTTCATCCATTCGTCAAATTTATACTCGAGAAGGTTTTCTTTGGCATCATATTCCATCAAAATCCAATGTCCGTTCAGCGTTCCCGTATATTGAACAATTCCGGTGAGGTTATCGGTGATTTTTACACGAATGGTTTTTTGATGCGATACATCTTTGTTGTTCCAAATGTTTTCGGGAGTAATAATCGGTGCCGTAGTATCTGCCATCACCGTATATTTTCCCAAATCATAAACATTGGCAGTCATAAACAAAGGATAAACGGATGTTACAACCGGTTTTGGTGTTTTTCCATTCACATTAACAAGCACAAGTTTGTTTTTGGGAATGGATTTGAAACGGGAATAATCACAAAAGATGGTGATTTCCGCCTTTTTTTGCAAAGGAATGGTAGCATCACCCAATTTGAAAATCGGCAACAAAAAGTTATGATCGGAACTATCGAAAACGGTATAATCGATTTCGGCATCTTCATACACGGCATTTTTTGGAATTTTCAAAATAAAATTATCTTCCGTAATAGTAAGTCCTTGATTACGTGATACTTTTTCTTCGTGTTCTTTGTTAGCAGCCAGCTCAATTTTTTCACTTTTCACCCAAAATTTCAGTTTTGAACTATTATTAGCAGCGTCACCTACTTCAAAAACAATTTCGTGAATTTGTTCATCTTCAAATTGATAAATGCCGTTCGATTTCACTACATTGTAAATATCCAAACGATTGCCGGCTTGTTTTTTGGTTTGAATAAAACGAATCTTATTCTTGATATAATACGGATAATTAATCAAACTATTGATGTCGCGGGTCTCTTCAAAGTAAAAGCCATCCAATTTTTCAAAAAACACCAATTCATTGTCGATAAATACTTTAAATGAATAAACGCCATTGGCATTGGTCGAACCGGTGGAACGGTCAATCGCATCAACACCGAAACAGATGTTTCCCCAAACTGAAAGAGTGTCGTTTCCATTTATTTGATAGATATTGCCTGTGCCACGTGCCATACGCACATAATCAGAATTATTTTTCTCGACTGCCGATTTTGAATCATTAGGCGACACGATGATTTGACGAATGGAGGGCGCTATTTGGTCGGGAATAGTAAAGCCGTAATTCAGTGCATTTAGCACCTTTCCCGAAGCGTTATTTCTAATTTCAAAATGAAGATGTGGCCCTCCTGAACTGCCGGAATTTCCTGAAAGAGCAATACATTCGCCTTTTGTCACCGGAAATTGGTCGGGTTTGAGAAATACGTTGATGGCAAACGATTTTTGTCGATATTGTTCAGATCGCACCCATTGTGCGATGGTGTCATTAAATTGCATCAGATGAGCATAAACCGACATCTTTCCATCGGTGTGAGTAATGTATAAAGCGTTACCGTATCCAAATGGCGAAACAGAAATGCGTGAAATATAACCATCGGCAATAGAATAGACGTTTTTTCCCACCGCACCGCCGGTGCGAATATCAATTCCGGAATGAAAATGGTTGGAACGCAACTCACCAAAAGTGCCCGAAAGTCCAGAAACCAAATCTACCGGTGCCGCATAATCATGGGTCGGTGTAACTTGTGCGAACAACGAGATGGTTCCTAGAAGAAAAATAAAAATGGCAATTTTTTTCAACATATTCAAAAAACCACTGATTACAAACGACTTACTACCAACGACAAATCCTCCATTGAATAGATGATGAAATCGGCATGAATAAAATCGCCGAAACGTCTTTTTTCGTTAAAAAACACGGTTTTCATTCCGGCGATTGAGGCACCGATAATATCTTTTTCATACGAATTTCCCACCATCATCATATCTTCGGGATCTATTCCAACTTCTGTTGCAATGTTTATAAAGAATCGTTTATCGGGTTTTTCAACGCCTAAATCTTTGGAAGAGTAAAAGTAACGAAAATATTTTTCAGCATCAATGCGACGCAAAGCACGTTTCATGGCATCAGTATCCGATTCGCCGGCATTCGTAGCAATGATTAATGTATAGTTGTTTTTTAACGATTCTAATACGTTTTTCATTCCGGGAATCCATAAAACGGTATCCCACGTGTACATCGGTCCCGGTTTTTCGGGAAAATCGCGCATAACAGTATCGCCCCAATCGAAGATGATAGCTTTCATAAGGTTATATGTTTTAATTGATAATCATTCTTTTTTATTTGAGCGTGCAAAATTACTCACTTATGGAAATGAAAATGAAAATCTTCAGCAGAAGATGAAAGAAATTTGAAAAAAGTTTTTTAACGGATATTTCTAACTATTTTTCTTGACATTTAATTTTATACCTACACTGAGTCGAAGATTTCCGGCATAATTCCAATTAAAACCGTTGGGCAATTCTTTATAAATTCCCAAAAAATATCCTGAAAGGCACACAAAATAACGATCAGTATTATATCCGAATGCTGTTCTACCAATAACTTCAAATGCAGGAGTTTGTTTATTCCATTCTTTATCGCCAAATGCAAAAATGGAATTTCCTAAACCAATGCCGGGCGTGCAAGTTAAATTGAGAAACCACTTTTTATGAAACGCAAACGTATAACCGTAGCAAACTACAAAAAATGCGTTCAAAGACGAAACTTTGTTATATTTTACAAAAACAGTATCGTTTTCGGGTAACGAAATATTCGGAAAGAGATTGTCGTCGGTTTGAAATCTGTAATAATACAACGATGCACCCATCATCAACGACCCTGCCGACTTTTTTTGGATGGCATTATTAATGAAAGGGGCTTTGTAAGAAAATTTTGTGTGATTAAAAACGTAAATTCCATTAATGGAAAGTGCATCAAATAGAATTTTTGGGTTATCATCAAGATCAAAGTCAATACCTAATGACGTTTTACGAAGATAATAACCTTGTAAATGGTGTAAACTACCCTCTAAAATCCAATTTTTCACCAAAAGTTGTAATTGCAAATCGATTTTAAAATTATCTTTAACTTTTTGCGATTTTGGATTGAGAAAAGGAAAAGCATAACCCAAATTTAAACCAATCCATTTATAATTAAAACCCAATCCGAAAATATTCTCAGGAACATCGGAATAATTTACAAAATATTTATTTTCAGGAACATATAAATCAAAACCGGTAAATTTCAGTTTTTCATAACCCCGTAAAAGTAATTTGTGCTGTTCAAGTGTAAAATAACTGGTATCGTGTTGAATCGGTCGGTCTGCAAAAAGTCGTTTAAAAAACGGAGCTTTTTTTGGAGCAACTTCCTCATCTTGAGCCACTGCAACACAACAACAAGCTACTATCAAAAAGAGAAATACAAACTTCTTCACCATATTTTATTAACAATTTTTGTATAACACAAAATTGTTCTTTGTTATTGTATCTTATTGAAAAAAAGCAAAATTTCAAAAAAAAGCGATTTGCAAAAAAAATTTTTTGAAACATTATGATATATACTATATTTGCACTCATCAAAAAATAGAATACAACTATTTAATATACACAGAATTAAGTTTTCAAAAAATATAAAATGAAGAAAATTTTGGTTGTTGGAGCAGGTGGACAAATTGGTTCAGAACTGACTCCTACCTTACGTAAGGTTTATGGTAACAGCAATGTTGTTGCCAGCGATTGCCGTGTTTTAAAAGGAGAACTTGTAGAAAACGGTCCTTTTGAAGTGGTTGATTCCACTAATATTCAAAGTCTTGCAGCTGTTGTAAAAAAACACAACATTGATGCAATTTATAATTTGGCTGCAATTTTATCGGCAAAAGCCGAACTTAACCCGATGTTAGGTTGGACGGTAGGCATGGGTAGTTTGCTCAACTGCTTGGAAGTGTCTCGTGAAAACCATTGTGCTTTATTTACACCAAGCTCAATCGGAGCATTCGGTCCTGAAACCCCTCATGATGATACTCCTCAAGATACGATTCAACGTCCGAAAACCATCTACGGATGTACCAAAGTTTCCGGTGAACTTTTGAGCGATTATTATTTCAAACGTTTTGGTGTTGATACACGCTCGGTTCGCTTTCCGGGAATCATCTCCAACGTAACGTTGCCGGGCGGTGGCACTACTGATTATGCCGTAGAAATCTATTATGCTGCCATAAAAGACAAAAAATTCACTTGCCCGATTCCTAAAGGAACCTTTATGGATATGATGTATATGCCTGATGCACTTCGCGCCGCCATCGACATTATGGAAGCCGATCCTTCAAAATTAATCCATCGCAACTCGTTCAACATCGCAGCTATGAGTTTCGATCCCGAAATTCTTTATGCCGAAATCAAAAAACATATTCCTGATTTTGTCATGACGTATGATGTTGATCCTTTGAAAAAAGGCATTGCCGATTCATGGCCCAACAAAATGGACGATAGTTGCGCCCGCGCAGAATGGGGCTGGAAACCGCAATATGACCTCAACAGCATGACTGTGGATATGCTGAATGTGTTGAAAATAAAACACGAACAAGGTGTTTTTTAATTTTTAAGAATAAACAGTACTTCGCATTTCATGTTCTTTTGACAAAAAAAATCGGTAAAACCGATTTTTTTTGTGGCAATATAAATGTGAATTTATCGATAATTCAAAAAAAAAGAGGGCAACGCCCTCTTTTTTTTGAATATCATTGAAGATTATTTTTTCAAAGCAGCTTTTGCAGCTTTTCTTTTTTCACTTCTGAGAATTAAATCGTGGGCAATCGGGCTGGCTACCATTAACGAACAGAGAGTTCCAACAACGATACCTAAAATTAAAGCGAAAGCAAAACCGCGAATCACTTCACCACCGAAGAAGAAAATCATCAATAAAACAACCAAAGTGGTTCCGGAAGTGTTGATAGTACGGCTTAAAGTACTGTTCAAAGCTTGATTGACGTTTGTGGTGATGTCGCGTTTCGGATATAATCCGATAAACTCACGAATACGGTCAAAGATAACCACTGTATCGTTGACGGCATAACCGATGATCGTCAAAATGGCGGCAATAAATGTTTGGTCAATTTCTAAACTGAAAGGCATAATTCTGTAGAACAATGAGTAGGTGCCTAAAATCAACAACGAGTTGAAAGCCAAACCTGTAACAGCACCTAAACCGAATTGCCATTTATTGAAACGAACAGCGATATAGGCAAAGATGATTAACAATGCAAAGGCAATGGCAAACACTGCATTACGTTTGATGTCGTAAGCGATGGTTGGTCCCACTTTTTGCGAAGACAAAACGCCGATATGTTTTTCTGTATCTGAATCAGAAGTTGAGAAATCGGTTTGATCGATATTTTGATCAACATAGAAAGGTTTCAATGCCTCGAAGAGTTTTCCTTCAATTTCGGCATCAATTTCTTTCGATTCTTCTTCAATTTTATAATCGGTTGTAATTTTTACTTGTGAGGAAGGTCCGAAAGTTTTTACTTCAGGAGTTTTGTCGAAGGCCGTTCCTAAAGCACCACGCACTTGTTCAACAGAAATCGGTTGATCAAAACGAACTACATAAGAACGACCACCTTTGAAATCAATACCATAATTCAAACCTAAAGTAGCCAAAGATGCAATGCTGATAACACAAACGGCAATCATAATTCCATAATAAACTTTGCGGCCGGCCATAAAGTTGAAATGAATTTTGGTAAACCATGTACGGGTGATGCTATTGTCGAAAGAGATATTTTTGTTTTTATCTAAACGGGCTTCAAACATCAAACGAGTGATGAAAATGGCGGTGAATAAAGAAGCAAGTACACCTATAATTAACGTGGTAGCAAAACCTTGGATAGGACCGGAACCGAAAACGAACAATACGATAGCAGTTAATAAGGTGGTAACATTACCATCAATAATTGCAGAGTAGGCGTTTTTATAACCATCATGAACAGAGAGTCGAAGTGCTTTTCCGGCTTTAAGTTCCTCTTTAATACGTTCATAAATAATAACGTTGGCATCAACAGCCATACCCATTGTCAAAACGATACCTGCAATACCCGGTAAGGTTAATACAGCTCCGAATGAAGCAAGAACACCGAATAAGAAGAATAAGTTCACCACCAAAGCCACATCGGCAACTAAACCGGCGCGGTTGTAATATAGGAACATATAAACTAAAACCATGATAAATGCCAACACGATAGACATCATACCGGAGTTGATAGCGTCTTCACCCAAAGAAGGTCCAACGATTTCTTCTTGAACGATGCGAGCGGGAGCGGGCATTTTACCTGATTTCAAAATGTTGGCTAAATCTTGTGCTTCTTCAATAGTCATATTGCCACCGGAGATGGATGAGCGACCGCCACTAATTTCTTGATTAACGTTAGGATAAGAATAAACGAATCCGTCCAATACGATAGCAATTTGTTTGCCGATGTTTTCGCCGGTCATTTGTTTCCAAACGCGGGCACCTTCAGGATTCATGCTCATAGAAACTTCTACACCGCCGTTCATAGCGTTCATATCTTGACGTGCATCGGAGATAGCTTCACCACCTAAACGCGGTTTTCCATCACGGGTAGTGGCTTTGATAGCAACCAAATGTAACACATCAGGTTGTGCTTTTTCTGGTTTCACTGTCCATAACAATTTCAAATTGCGTGGGAACAAATGAGCTACTTGACGCAACATAACGCCCACCTTAGCAGTATCTCTGATCAAGCAAGAACCTACCATTGCAGTTTCGGCTGCTACATATTGACCGCTTTCGTTTTGATAAATGGGCGGGGTTAAGCGAGCAAACAACGGATTTTCTTTGGCATATTCTTCAAATGATTGTTGAGCTTGTTCTTCTGTTGCCATAGTATCCACAATTTTTTCCAAATCGGTGGATGCGGTATCTTCAGCAACAATACTGTCGGTAGCAGCTGTTTCTTCAACTGCTTCTTTGTCTTCTACTGCAACAACAGCGTTGGTATCAACGGTTTCAATTGCCGTTGTATCGATATTTTTTTCGAGGTCGCGAAGTAATGCGTTGGCAGCTTCGAATGATTGTGAAAGTTCTTGGAAGTTATATGTTTCCCAAAATTCCAATTTAGCAGAACCTTGCAACAATTTACGAACACGTTCCGGATTGGTTACACCCGGTAACTCAATCAAAATACGACCGGCGGTTTGCAATTTTTGGATGTTCGGTTGTGCAACACCAAAACGGTCGATACGAGTACGTAAAATATTAAATGCGTGGTCAATAGCGCCATCAGTTTCAGTACGAATGACTGCGATAACCTCATCGTTGGTAGTATTGAAATTGATTCTGTCTTTTAATTCGTAGGTGTTGAAAATGCTGGCAAGGCTGGCATTAGGATCCAACTCTTGGAAAGATTCTTGGAAAAGCGTAACATAATCAGCATTGCTGCTTTTTTGTTTTTGTTTTGCCATAATCAACGCTTTGTTGAAGGTGGTATCCGGATTATTTCCCGATAAAGCTCTTACAATATCCACAACATCCACTTCCATGGTAACGTTCATACCGCCTTTAAGGTCAAGACCCAAGTTGAGTTCGCGTTCTTTCACCTCTTTGTAGGTGTATTTACGAATTCCAAGGTTGTAAACAGTTTCATTTTGAATGGAATCAAGATAAAATTGTTCTCTTGTTTTTGCCAGTGAATCTTTGTAAAATTGCTCCAACGTGGCATTTCCGTTGGCTAATTCTTGAGCCAAAGAAATTGCTGTTTCATTGGTTGCGTAAGCTTTGGCTCGTTTTTCTGTTCGTGAGCTGAAAAAGCTGAATGAAAGTTGGAATAAACATACCACCGCTAATGTGATGGCAAAGAATTTAATAACGCCTTTGTTTTGCATATTACTTATAAATTATATTATTTTCCTAATTTTTTCAGGGGTGCAAAGTTAGAGCTATTTTTTAAAAATAAAAACAGATTTTGTAAGATTTTTTATTGTTGTATATATTAGAAAATCAATGAAATAAATGTTTTGTACGCTAAAAAACCGTTTTATGCTTTTGCTAAATCACCTTGAATTTAATTCTTTTTTGAATAAAATTTGCCAAGTTTTTATATCTTATAAAGTGTTAAAAAAAGCAAAATATTCGTTAAAAATTTTTTGTTTTTTTCTTTTTTTTAATGAAAATTTTATTTTTTAGTATCCTATTATGCTATTATACAATACTATAAACGTTAGTAATACAAAACGATCATTTAATTTTTTGAGCAGTATGGCATTGATGAAAATTGGCGTATAAGTGTGTTATTTTGTTGTAGGTTGATGCAGTCGAAAAAATATTAATTGCGCTAACAACGATTTATCGATAAAAAGTTGATGATATTTTAAAAAAATGTCATTGATGGAAATGGATATGAAGGCTGTTAATGAAAGGTATTAAAAAATTTGATAACGCTGATAAAGGTGAAATCATTTTTAAAGCTTCTTCACATTTGTTTGTTTTCGGCATAAATTTTGTGAAACGGCAACGAATTAAGGATACAACAAACCGTAAAAAATGACGTTATAAGCACAAAAAAGTGCTGCAAAAAACATTAAAATATGATGAAAAACATTGATTAATGAAAAGATATTTAATGTTTTATGTGTAATTAATAAAAAAGAAATGCTATGAAAAAATCAGTATGGATGATTTTATTGGTTATCGCCGGTACTTTGGCGATGTATGGTGTTCTTTCGTGGAGAATGAATCAGAAAATAGAAGCAGCAGTCAATCAGCAGGTGAGTTCGCAATGGGTTTCAGGTCGTCAAAGTATGTCGGCGATGCCTGTTTCCATGCCCAATGCAATACCGGCAGGGAATATGGATTTTACGTATGCCGCTGAGCATACTGTAAATGCAGTGGTTCACATTAGTACCGCTTTTACGCAAAAAAGTCGGTCTTATGATGACTTTTTTGGTGAATTTTTAGATCATTTGTATGGCATCCAACGAAGTCCCAAACAGAATGAACGACAAGTATTAGGATTTGGTTCCGGTGTTATTCTATCGGAAGACGGCTATATTGTAACGAACAATCATGTTGTAGAAGGTGCTGAGTTTATTGATGTGATTCTCAACGATAAACGTACTTATGAAGCCGCAATTATTGGTCGAGATCCTACTACCGATTTGGCATTAATAAAAATTGAAGCACAAGATTTACCGTTTATCGAATATGGCAATTCTGATGCTGTTCGAGTGGGAGAATGGGTATTGGCGGTAGGCAATCCGTTCAATTTGACGTCAACTGTAACAGCCGGTATTGTTAGTGCCAAGGCACGTAATATTCAAATTTTGAGCGATCAAGGCAGTGGTACTATTGAATCGTTTATTCAAACAGATGCGGCTGTCAATCGTGGAAATTCGGGAGGTGCGTTGGTTGATGTTAACGGAAAACTTATTGGTATTAATGCTGCCATTGCATCAGGGTCGGGATATTACACCGGATATTCGTTTGCGATACCTATTAATATAGTAAAGAAAGTGGTCAGTGATTTAATGATGTATGGTGAGTTGCAACGGGCATACATTGGTATATCGATGCGAGAAGTAGATGCAGCGTTGGCGAAAGAGAAAAATTTGAGTAGTGTTGAAGGTATTTATGTCGCAGAAGTGATCGAAGAGGGTGCAGCTGCAGCAGCCGGAATCAAAGCAGGAGATGTAATTTTAAAAGTAGATGAAGAAACGGTGAATAGTTCGGCAAGGTTGTTGGAAATTATTGGACAAAAAACGCCGGGCGATGTCATCAATTTGACTGTCAATCGCAATGGCAGCAAAAATGTATATGCCATTACGTTATTGAATATTAATAATAGTACAGAAGTTGTCAAAAAAGATAACATTGTTTTTGTGAATGAATTTGGCATCGGATTAACAAAAATTTCCGATAAAACATGTCGCGATTTGCATATTGCCGGTGGAGCCAGAATTGAAAAAATTTCACAAGGAATTGTGGCACAAGTCGGTATTCAACGCGGATTTATTATTACCGCTATTGATAAACAAAAAGTGCTATCGCCTTCCGATGCAGAGCGTTTGTTAAACCAATCGAAAGGTGGAGTTTTGATTGAAGGCGTTTATCCGAATGGCAAAAAAATGTATTACGGAATAGGTTTGAATTATTAAGGTGTGACAAAAAATGAAAAAATTTTTTTGAATGAAAATAATTGAAAATCAATATTATATAAGTTGTTAATAAAAATGTGTATAAAATATCGTTCAAAACATTTGGTAATCCCATTTTTTCTTCGTTATCTTTGTCGCATATAAAATTTAGAAAAAAATATCATATTATATCCAAAAAATGAGACAGTTAAAAATTACAAGGTCCATTACAAATCGTGGCGAGGCAACCTTCGACAAGTATTTACAAGACATCAGTCGTGAGCCGTTGATTACGGCAGAGGAAGAGGTGCTGCTAGCGCAACGCATTCGTTGTGGAGATGAAAGAGCATTAGCCAAATTATGTCAAGCCAACCTTCGTTTTGTGGTTTCTGTAGCTAAACAGTATCAACATCAAGGTCTTGGTTTACAAGATCTAGTCAATGAAGGTAACCTTGGGTTGATTAAAGCAGCACAACGTTTTGATGAAACACGTGGTTTTAAATTTATCTCTTATGCGGTTTGGTGGATTCGTCAATCCATTTTGCAGGCAATTGCCGAACAATCGCGTATGGTACGTTTGCCTTTGAATCAAGTCGGGCTATTGACTCGTATTCGTAAAGCACAAGATTTGTTGGAACAACGTTTGGAACGTCCGGCAACAGTAGATGAAATTTCTGAAATTTTGCAGGTAGATAAAAACCGTGTTCAATCGGTGATGAAAGCTAATTCGACTACCGTTTCGATGGATGCTCCATTGATTCAGGACGAAGATACCAAAATGTCAGATGTTTATGTTCAAGAAGATGCTGCGGTTACAGATGATTCTTTAATGCAAGAATCGTTGACCACAGAAATTATGCGGTCGCTTTCAACGCTATCCAAACAAGAAAAAGAAGTTGTTACGATGTATTTTGGCATTGGTTATCCACACGGTTATACCATTGAAGAAATTGCCAATCGCAACAATATCAGTCGTGAACGTGTTCGCCAAATGAAAGAAGGTGCTATACGAAAATTAAAATGCAATTATCGTAATAGATTGTTGAAAAGCTATTTAGGACAATAATTGAGTGAAAAAGAACCATTTAATAAAACTGCTGCTTGTCGGCAGTTTTTTTTATGACTATAGATTGAATAATCGTCTAATGAAGATTAAAAAAAGAAAAATGTGTTAGGAAGTGTTTTTTTAATAACTTTGCCAACCATAAAATAAATTATACATTTATTGATAATCAAATAGATAAATATATGAGTGTTGATGTTTTACTAGGATTGCAATGGGGCGATGAAGGAAAAGGAAAAATTGTAGATGTTTTAACGCCAAAATATGATGTAATTGCCCGTTTTCAAGGTGGACCGAATGCAGGTCATACCATCATTTTTCAAAATCAAAAATTTGTTTTACATTCTATTCCGTCCGGAATTTTTTATCCCGAAAAAATCAATATTATTGGAAACGGAGCCATCTTGGATCCCAATATTTTTATGGAAGAGGTGAAAAGTTTGACAGAACATGCCATCAATGTTTCCAATAACCTTAAAATATCCAAAAAGACTCATTTGATTTTACCAACACATCGTTTGCTGGATGCTGTTTACGAACAAGCCAAAGGTGCTGCCAAAATCGGCTCCACTTTAAAAGGCATCGGTCCCACTTATACTGATAAAATTTCACGTGTCGGATTGCGTGTCGGCGATATTTTGTCTGTCGATTTCAAAGAAAAATACCAAAAGTTGAAAGACATTCATTTAAAAATGGCGCACGATCATTCTTCCGATTTTTCGAATTTTAAATTTGACGGAAAAACGTTGCAAGAATACGAAACATGTTGGTTTGCTGCCATTGAACAAATGAAGACCTTTGAATTTATTGATAGCGAAATTGTTATAAACAAATTACCACAACAAGGCAAAAAAGTGTTGGCGGAAGGCGCTCAAGGTTCTTTATTGGATGTTGATTTTGGATCATACCCATTTGTAACATCATCTAATACAACAATATCCGGCGTTTGTTCAGGGTTGGGAATTGCACCGAGCCATATCGGAAAAGTTTTTGGTATTGTTAAAGCCTATTGTACCCGTGTGGGCAGTGGACCTTTTCCGACTGAATTGTTTGATGCTACCGGTGAAACATTACGGAGACAAGGTGGTGAGTTTGGAGCTACTACCGGACGTGCCCGCCGTTGCGGATGGCTGGATTTGCCGGCGTTAAAATATTCTGTGATGCTGAATGGTGTTACCGACTTAATCATCACTAAACCCGATGTGATGAATAATTTTGAAACAATTTATGTTTGTACTCATTATCAAAAAGCAGGGAAAACATTTGATTTGATGCCTTATGATTGTGAAGGAGTTATACCTGTTTTGGAACAACATGAAGGATGGAATACCGATTTGAATGTTTCCGCTTTTGAACTTTTACCCGAGAAATTCAAAAAATATGTGTCGTATATCGAACAGCAAACGGGAGTAACAGTGTCGATTGTTAGCACCGGTGCCGACCGTTTACAAACATTGTTTCGTTAAAAAAATATAAATGATAAAATATATTCAACACATCATTCTTTTGTCGGGAATGTTTATGACAGTTTTTTGGGGTTATGCCCAAAATTGGGAGTTTGTCAAAGAAAAAGACGGAATTAAAATTTTTACCCGAAAAGAAAACGGAGAAAATCTAAAATCGTTTAGAGGTGAAGCCGTTTTTAATACTTCCATTGAAAAAATCTCTTCAAAATTAGGTACAAAAAACAATTTTGATTGGTGGGATGAAGATTTGAGAGATGTAAAAATTATTGATATTGAAGAAGATAAATTTATTTCTTATTATCTGATGTATCCTGTTCCATGGCCGCTATCCAACAGAGATTTGTGTGCAAAAGCATCCATCACCATTGATCGACAAAACAAACGAAAAATTGTTCATGCAAAACCAATTCCAACAGCATTGCCGGAGCGAAAAGGATGTATTCGTATTCAGAATTTTTATCAAAAATGGGATGTACAAGCCATTGACGATCATCATGTAAAAGTAATTTTGGAAGGTTTTATTGATCCATCCGGTGTAGTGCCTGCCTGGATTTATAATATGGTCATCACCGATACTCCATTAAAAGTGATGCGGGCTTTACGATCACATGTGGAATAATACAAAAAGCCATGAAAATTTGTTTTTAAGTTGTCATTCATTAGTAGAACAAAAAAAATAAACGAAAAATGCGTAACTTATTTTTATTAGTATTGACTATTCTGGTAGTAGTTTCCATTGCAACCATTTCGTGTTCAAAAAAGGAAAAAGAAGAACCAAAACAAGTTGCTATCCCTCAATACTATTTAAAGTATAAAGTGGATAATCAATATGCCGGAAATTTTTATTCGCCGATTTTTACGGCACAAATCATCTATTTTGACGAAAAAGGCGACTCCGTTGTGTTAGAAAATGAAGCATTACCTTGGGAAAAGACTATTATGGTCGAGAAACCGTTTACTGCAAAGATGTATGGACGGTATGTAGTGAGTGTGGTAGCAGATTCGTTGCCTGATACGATAACTTTTGGTCATAATGCCAATATCTTTTGGAAAGATAATATTTCTGATTTTTGGAATTATGATAATAATGCATCTACACATACGCTTCCAAAAGATCGTTTTTTGGAATTAATTCAGTCGCAACCAACGGCTCTTCAATTTAATAAAATTGAAGTTCTCGAATAACGGCAAAAGTGATAAAGACTGCTTTCGGGCAGTTTTTTTGTGTTGAAATGCGCAAAAATTGTAGTTTTGCCTGAGAAATATGAATATTTTCAATAACCATTAATTGTGATTGATGCATGGAATAATGATGCAATTCAATCACCAATTTAGCAGCACATACGATATGAACCATTTTGGAGTAACCTTAGAAGATCTAAAAACTGTAATTGCCGCCGCATTAGCCAAAGGCGGCGATTTTGCCGATTTGTATTTTGAACATACACAAGCAAATAACATTTCGTTGAGAGATGGACAAGTGAATAGAGTTTCGTCAGATGTAGATTTTGGCGTAGGCATTAGAGTTTTGAAAGGCGATCAAACGGGTTATGCTTATACAGAAACATTGACGTTGAAAGAGATGCTGAAGGCGGCAAAAGCAGCTGCAACCATTGCGGAAGAATCGAAAATATGTTTGCCGATCAATGTAACTGAAAAGAAATTTCATAATTATTATCCTGTTCAAATAGATTGGTCAACCATAACTATTGAACAAAAAGCGGCGGCGATTCAACAATTGAATGATCGAATTTTTGAGTTGGATGAACGGGTTTTGAAAGTGATGGCGGGTATGGCTGACAGCAGCACACATATTTTGTATTTCAATTCGGAAGGCACATTGTGTTCCGATTTTCGCCCGATGATGTCATTGGCAGCCACCTGCATTATGGAACAAGCCGGACAAATTGAAAGCAGCTCGACCAGCAGATCGTATCGTAAGGGTTTTGAGTATGTGACTCCGGAAAATATTGAAATGTTGGCACAAGAAACGGTTCAAAAAACAGCAGTATTGTTTGGCGCAAAACAGCCCGTTGGCGGTGAAATGCCTGTGGTAATGGCAGCCGGCGGTTCCGGAATTTTGTTGCATGAAGCCATTGGACATGCGTTTGAAGCAGACTTTAACCGAAAAAACATCTCGATTTTTTCCGATAAATTAGGAAAAAAAATCTGCAACGAACAAATAAATGTTGTGGATGACGGAACCATTGTAGGCAATAGAGGCGCTGTGAATATGGATGATGAAGGAATTGCCGGACAAAAAACATATATTGTAAAAGAAGGAATATTAAATAGTTATCTTCATGATCGTATCAGTGCCAAACATTATGGAGTGGCTGCTACCGGCAATGGACGGAGAGAGTCGTTTCGCTTTGCACCGGTTCCGCGAATGCGGGCAACGTATATGGAAAACGGAGTGTTAAGCGAAGATGATTTGATAGCATCAGTGAAACGAGGTATTTATTGCGATACGTTTACTAACGGTGAGGTGCAAATTGGTGCCGGAGATTTTACCTTTTTTGTTAAACACGGTTACATGATTGAAAACGGAAAACGAACACAATCTGTTAAAGACATCAATATTATTGGCAACGGACCGCAAGCGTTGGCAGATATTACTATGGTTGCCAACAATTATACAATGGATGATGGACGTTGGACTTGTGGCAAAAGCGGACAATCTTGTCCGGTTACTTGCGGCATTCCGGCAATTTTGGTCAAGAAGTTAACGGTAGGAGGAGAATGATGGTGAGAGGCAGATTGTACTTGCCATTTATTTCCGCAAAAACAAGATAATCAAAAGTTTATAAGTTTGTGATCTCTTCGCTGATAGAGGTTACTTCCTGCATCGGAACAATAATTTCGTATATGCCTTTTTCGATAGGTTTCAAATTCATTTTTCGTTGAATCTCGGTATCGGTGGTAGTCAGAAAATAATTCGATCCATCGCAACCGCGAACATAAAATGTTGCACCTTGATACTCGGCAAAAGTAGCTATTTCGACAAAAGATGTAACTTCATGAATATTAATATTTTGGTCGATAATTTTGTAATCTCCGTTTTCTAACGTTGTGGTTGCATAAAGGTTGCCTTGATGACGGGCAAAGATTCCGTTGCGCACAGGATTTTTAAATGCTGATTTTTCCGTTTCTCCAATTTTAACCCATTGATTATCGGTGAATGTTGCAACCAAAGTTTCGGATCCGTCTGATGAGATTTGATAAATCTCGCCGCCTTCGTTGGGTGCATGATAGCCCGAAAAAACATATTCCGGAAAACCGCCGTTTCCTAACGTTGATGCCGTGAAACCACCTCCGGTGTTGGGCCATGAATGAGGATAATCGCCACCCATTTCAGGGCTGTAAGGAATGTAAAGCGTAGACACACAATTGCTCGTAAAACGAATCACGGCATAGCCCGGTCCCGTTGTATCCCAATAAGTTCCGGGGTAATCTAAACGAAGTCCCCAATAAACATCTCGCAGCGTATGCAACGATTTGACATCGCCTGCAACGCTGATGAAACCGCCCACCGTTCCGCCATATTTGTTGGATACATAGTTTTCCATATCATATAATGTAACAGCTTTTTGCAATAAGATTTTATGAGTCGGAAAATCTACTAAATTGCGAATGGTTTTCAATTTGGTGCGTTCGTCAACAGATAAACCCCAAGACGAATCGGTGCTGATTCTGATAAATTCGGCCACCGAAACTTCATTGGATTCAAGAAGGCTTGGTCGTTGTTCAAAAAAACCGGTTAACGAGGCCATGTACTCTTTGTTATACGTTCCAACAGTCGGGTCAACAAAGGGTTCCGGTTTATTATTATTATCTTTTTTACAAGAAATGATGCAAAATGTCAGCAACGAGGCTAACAGAATCATTGTAATAAATTTAAAATCAATGTATTTCATGGGAATTTGTAGTTAAAAAATATGCAGCAAAAGTAATTATTATTTTGTTTTTTTGTTGAATGGGATTTTTAACGGCTCTTTTCTTTT
Organism: Bacteroidales bacterium; assembly: GCA_028710155.1. Classification (GTDB taxonomy): domain Bacteria; phylum Bacteroidota; class Bacteroidia; order Bacteroidales; family WRLA01; genus WRLA01. The sequence goes on from JAQUSR010000003.1 coordinate 34,071, forward strand.
TGGAGGATTTTGTCTAAGAAAAGAAAATTGTAATGCGTTATCGAAGTTTCAACGCACTCAAAAATTTTTATCCTTAATAGCTTCAGTCGTTTCGAGAATCAACTCTTTTGTTTTGTTGATGTAAAACTGTGGAGGTAATCCTTCGTAATCTTTATAGGTAAAATTTTCGATACGTTTGGCAATCGCCGGTTCAATTTGAGTGCCTTCGTGCCATTCATTAAAGGAGGTGATTCCGATGATTTTAGGATGAACGGCAGCGGCAGCACGAAACATCTCTTCGTAATATTTTCCTTTTTGTCGCTCGCGTTGATTGTGCCGATTCCATGGACGGATGCGGGTGTCGGAGTAGCCCGGACCGACACATGGAACGAAGATTAGTTGGTTGTTTTGTGCAAAATCTGCCATTTGTGGCCAATGTTCGGGTGTGCTGCCATACACAAAACCGCTGCTGGCAAAGTAGGTATAAAAGCCATCGAAACCGGTTTCTGTAAAAAAACGTTGTTCGTCTTCTTCCACCCACAAACCCAAATAAAACCCATCTAACGGCGTATTTCTTATTGTCAATTCACCATCGCAGGTCAGCAGCTTTTGCCACTCTTCGATGGGCAATTTGTAGGAGTCGTAAACATAGAAAAACGATTTGTTGTGGTAGCGATAAAAAGCCGGATGTGCGGCATAACGGTCGAAAATATATTCCAAGTTGGCACGAAATTCGGCAGCGGTTTTATATTCCGGCTCTATGTGTAATAATATTTTTAATCCCTTTTTTTGAGCTATTGCGAGATAAAGCGGCAACGAAACATCACCGTTTTTGTTTTTTCCCGACCACGATAGTGCGACGGTGCCGATGCCAGCAGCTCGAATCATTTCAAAATGTTTGAAAATCAATGCTGTGTCGTTGCTGCTGTAGCATCCCGATTCAGGATAAAAATCGGCTCCGATGTCATCGCCACCCACAAAACTGCCTGCATGATTCCATGTTGTGTCTGACCAATGCGGTAAAACGGAGTGGTTCCAATGGGCATAGTTGCCATCGGTTTCGGGATTCTCGTACCAAGCGTAATAAAAAGTGTGAACATTGTCATTGACGGCGTCCGAATTGTCGGCATGATGGCACGCCGTTATGATGAAGAGGATGCCACCAAAGAAAAACAGAAGAAGAAGTTTTTTTCGAGCAATCATATTCAAAGTGTGGTATCAAGTTAATCGTTGAGCGATTCGCCGCAATAATTGCAATAGTTGGCTTCGTTCGAGTTTTCCGTTCCGCAGTGCGGACAACAATTTTTGATGTTGGTGCGTTTGGTCATTTCGGAGGTAACGATGCCGGTCGGCACGGCGATGATGGCATAGCCAATGAGCATGGCGATAGATGATAGAATTTTTCCGAAGATGGTTTGCGGCACCACGTCTCCAAAACCGACTGTTGTTACCGTAACAATCGCCCAATAGATGCCTTGCGGAATGCTGGTAAATCCATTTTCTTCTCCTTCAAGAACATACATGAGCGTTCCTAAAATAACCACTAAAATCAGCACAATCGACATAAACAGCACGATTTTGTACATACTGGCTTTCATCGCTTGCATCAGCGTGATCGATTCTTTGTTGAAACGGGTGAGTTTGAGGATGCGAAACACGCGCAGTAGTCGAAAAATACGAACTACTAACAGATATTGCGATCCATACAATACGAGGCTCAAATAGGTGGGCAAAATGGACAATAAGTCGATGATGCCCCAAAAACTGAAAATGTATTTTTCGGGTTTCGGACTGATGTAGATACGCATCACATATTCGGCTGTGAAAATGGCGGTAAACAGCCATTCAAGCAGATAGAAACCCAATTTAAAATTTTCGTGTAGCAGATGAACGCTATCCAAAATCACAACCAAGATACTGGCAAGAATCGTCCATAAAAGATAGACATCGAATTGTTTACCGGCTTTTGTGTCGCTTTCAAAAATAATTTCGTAGAGTTTTGGTCTATCGATTTTTTTGACAATTTTTTCTTGAATGAAAAGTCGAAATTTTGTCATTACAGCCATTTTTTACGATGAAATAAAAAAATCATGATTACTACCGTCAGGATGATTATAAGCCACATGATGAGGTAGCCGAAACGAAAGTGAATAAGAGGAATATTGTCGAAATTGGTGCCATAAACACCAACAATGAAGGTGATGGGAATAAAAAAGACCGAAAATATGGTTAATATTTTCAAAATATCGTTTAATTTGTTGGAAACATTGGATTGAAAGACGTTGAGTAGATCCGACAAGATTTCGCGATAGTTATCGATAGAGTCGTTAGCCAGCTCAATATTGCTGTGCACTTGTTTGAGATAGGCTTGAATATTTTTGTGTATCAAATCCGAGTCGGATTTATTGAAGTTGAGAACGACTTCACGACAAGGTTTGATGATTTTTCGGAGATAGATCATTTCGCTTTTATATTGATCGATTTCAGATAAAGTATCTTTGGATATTTTTTGCATCAATTTTTCGTCTAAAGCTTCTATTTTTTCTCCTAAACAGCTGATAATGTAAATGTAATTATCGATAACGGTATCTAAAAGGGCAACAGCTAAATAATCGGAACCGGAATTGCGAAGACGTTTTTTGTTGTTGCGAAGTCGTTCGCGAACGGGATTAAATACATCGCCTTCACGTTCCTGAAACGAAATCAGCCAATGATTTTTGATGATTAGTACCAAGTTTTCGGAAACAAGTTGATGCTGTTTTTCGTTGTATTGCAACATCTTAAGAGAGATGTAGATGCAATCATCGTATTCATGAATTTTCGGTCGAGAATAGGTGTCCAACAAATCGGAGATAATTAGCGATTCGATGTGAAATTTTTGGGCAATTTGTTGAATGATTTGATTGTCGTGTAAACCGTCCACATTTAGCCACGAAGTGGTGGAAGAGTTGTCGGTGAAATCTATTTCTGAAATATCAGTGATGTCTTTTTCATGGATAAAATCGGCATTATATTCGATTTGGCGAAGTCGAACGCGATCGCTTTTTTTCTTGCCTTGAAAAAGCATTGCATCGGGTGATAATCCGATATTTTCTTTCTGTGCGGTAATAAATCGTGCCATTGTGCGAAATCATTGAGGGAAGACAACTTCTTTGTTGATTTTTTTAGACTTGACAAAGGTAATATAAATGACACAAAGTACAAATAAGAATGAATTGTGTTTATGTTATAGTAAATCAAATATTTGTAATTTTCCTAAACGTGAAAATATCGTAAAAATTGATGGTTTTTCGTTATCAAAAATAGTATTTATAAAAATTTATGATATGTATAAATAATGTACCTTTGTGCCTTCATAATTCGAGAAATAAATCATTAAATATCAAAGTAATGAAAAAAATCACTTTAGTAATTTTGTCTTTATATTTGGCATTCAGTATGTTGTCGTCTTGTTCCAATCAGGACAAAGGCGCTGCATTTTTATTGGATTCCAACGCTACCGAAAAAGCATTTTTTGGTGTTATTGAAAGTTTTACATCGGGAATGATCGTTGAAAACGAGCCGTTACAGGTGCGTTTTTGTTCGGGTATAACGTTGAAAAAACAGATGGGTGAAGATATTTCTTCGGACGCCTTTTCGATCGATCCGAGCGTAAAAGGAAAAGCATATTGGATTGATCAACAAACGATTGGATTTAGATTTGATGAAATTCCCGAAGTGCAAAAAGTGCATCATGTGAAATTCGATTTATCGGAATTTATCGAAACGCCCAAAGATTTAAAACCGTTTGAATTTTCGTTTGTCATTCGTCAGCAAGATTTTGACGTGAAAGAGGTAACGTATCTTTGTCGTGATGAAAACACTTGCAGTTACGAATTAGCGTTGATTTTTTCAAATCCCGTTGATCCACAGATAGTAGAAACGATGTTGGATAAAAAAACCATCAATGATTATCAATGCAAAGTTGTTGCTGTTGCTGCCAACGAGGTGCAACTGACCATTGGCAATATTCCACGAAAAAAATCATCGTATAATATTGATATTAAATTAGATGGTTCTGTTTTAGACATTGATAAAAATTTGAAAAAAGAGCTTTTTATTCCAGCTATTAATATTTTTGAACCTTTGAATTATTCGCTGAATAAAAAAGAGAAATCAATCACCATTCAATTCTCCAATTTGTTAAATCAACGGCAAGATTTTACCGGATTCATAGAGTTTTCTAAAAATACTTCTTATAAAACGGAAGTGAATGACAATTGTTTGATCATTTATTGCGACAATGATAACACGATTCAAAACAGCTTTGATGTAACGATTTTGAAAGGCATTAGTGATGATAATCATCGAACATTGGAAAACGATTTTCAGATGAAAAATGTCGTTCTTAATGATTTAGTTCCAAAAGTAAAATGGAGCGATGATGGAGTGGTGGTGCCGGATGACAAAAATACAACTATTTATTTTGATGCGATTTGCTTAAAATCGGTAACATTGCGAATCATCAAAATTTATGATGAAAATGTATTGTCGTTTTTGCAAGAGAATGATTTAGATGAATCTTTCAATATGCAACGTGTGGGAAAAATCGAGAAGAAAATCAAACTGCAATTGGAAAATACCGATTATAGCCGATGGAAAACGTATCCGATAAAATTGTCGGATTATGTTTCGGTGAGCAAAGGGGCGATGTATCAAATAACTTTGGATTTCAATCGAGAGGATTATCCGTTTGCGTGCGAAACAACGAATGAAAAGGCGATAGAAATTGATGAACAAGATTATTGGAACAATGAATCGTATAGTTATAAATCATATTATTACGAAGACGAATGGTGGGAAAAAGATGATGATCCGTGTCATCTTTCGTTTTATAACTATGTAGAAATCAAGAAGAATGTTTTTGTGTCGAACATTGCGGTAATTGCAAAAACAGCCGATGAAGGAGTCGTGGATATTTTTGTACGGAAAATTTCGGACGCTAAACCTATCAGTAATGCTACCGTTCAATTGATGGATTTTCAGAGACAAATAGTGGGAGAGGCAACGACCGATAAACATGGTTTTTGTTCTGTTGTTTATCAAAACAAACCTTGGTTTGTGGTGGTACAAGATTCTGAAGGCGGGAAATCATATTTGAAACTTAGTAATAACAAAGCTTTATCGATGAGCAAATTTGATGTGTCGGGAACATCTGTTGTTCACAATATCAATGGTTTTATTTATAGCAATCGCAATGTGTGGCGTCCGGGCGATAAGATTAATATCAATTTTATGTTGTCGGATAAGACGAATCAACTACCGGATAATTTTCCCGTTGTGTTGGAGTTGTTGGATGCCAACGGACGGGTGCGATATAAAACAGTCAACAATGCACCGAAAGGAAAAATTTGGGCTTTTGAGGTTTCCACAGATGTGGCTGTTGCTACCGGATTTTGGACGGCAACGGTAAAAGTGGGGAATCAAAAATTTTCAAAA
>JAQUSR010000004.1 GCA_028710155.1 Bacteroidales bacterium
TGATCCGGTGGTTCCGTATGGAAGGGCCATCGCTCAAAGGATAAAAGGTACTCCGGGGATAACAGGCTGATCACTCCCAAGAGCTCACATCGACGGAGTGGTTTGGCACCTCGATGTCGGCTCGTCATATCCTGGGGCTGGAGAAGGTCCCAAGGGTTCGGCTGTTCGCCGATTAAAATGGCACGCGAGCTGGGTTCAGAACGTCGCGAGACAGTTCGGTCCCTATCTGATGCGGGCGTTAGAAGTTTGAGTAGGGCTGACTCTAGTACGAGAGGACCGAGTTGGACAAACCTCTAGTGTACCTGTTGTAACGCCAGTTGCATCGCAGGGTAGCTACGTTTGGAAGAGATAAATGCTGAAAGCATCTAAGCATGAAACTTGCTACAAGATGAGACTTCTTTTAAGGGTCGTTCAAGAACAGGACGTTGATAGGTTGCAGGTGTAAAGGCAGTAATGTCAAAGCCGAGCAATACTAATTACCCGTAGACTTCCGCAAGAAGAGTTTCTTATGGTTGTTTTTTAATAATTACTTTTCTCTGATGTTGTTAATTAAAGAAATTATATGGTGGTTATAGCAGTGGTGTTCACCTCTTACCATTCCGAACAGAGAAGTTAAGCCCACTCACGCTGATGATACTGCATTTATGTGGGAAAGTAGGTAGCCGCCAATTTCCTATACAGAGTCTGAAATGCTCTGAAAAGAAAAATTTCTCATAGTGAATTGTTTTTGGTTAATGCAAGGAATGCCCGATTCTCCCCGAATCGGGTTTCTTTGTTTTTTAGCAAAGATGAAATACAAATCTTGTTATAACCCCCAAATTTTCTTTCTAAAAAAGCATAGGCTTTTTGTCGTATTTTTATTATATGAAATTTTTTTTAAGTTAGAACTTTGCCATAAATAGTAAAACGAAACTGTTAAACATAATACGATGCAAGTGAATTTCTTTTGTTAATGCAAAGAATACTTGATTAGTCATGAATTTAGCTTTTTTTACTCGATATTTTTGTTAAAATTTTCTATTGTCAATGATTGACTTTTTTATACTTTTGCATCAAACTTAAAACGATAATTATGGATCAACCAAAAGTGGAAAGAATGTTACAACTGATGATGTTGCTTACTTCAAATCATTATTACACAATAGAAGACATTGCAGAAAAGTTTAATATGTCGCCTCGTACCATTTATCGATATTTGGACACTTTTCGTAATGCGGGTTTCGTTATCCAAAAACATAATAATAACGTCTTTTATATCGATAAATCTTCCAAATATTTTAAAGAAATCAGTGAATTAGTTCATTTTACAGAAGAAGAAGCCTATATCCTTAAATCAGCAATTGAAAGTATTGACGAAAACAACCTTCTGAAACAGAATCTGAAACGTAAGTTATATTCCGTTTACGATTATAAATTAATTGCTGATATTGTCGTGAAACCAAAAAATCGCGATAACATTCACCAACTGATTGATGCCATTGAACAAAAAAAACAAGTTCGTTTGTGTGATTACAATTCTGCCAATAGCAACTCGGTAAGTGATCGAATTGTTGAACCTTTTGCATTTACGACCAATTATATACAATTATGGTGCTATGAATTAGAATCTCATTCTGTGAAATTATTTAAAGTTTCTCGAATTGCAAAAGTTGAAATTTTGAATCAAGATTGGGAGTGTGAATCACAACATATCAAAGGTTTTATCGATATTTTCAGAATTCATAGCAATAAAAAATATCCGATTACCATCGAACTAACGGTACGGGCAGCCAATCTTTTGATGGAAGAATATCCTCTTTCTGATCAATATTTAACAAAAATCAACGAAAATAAATGGCTGCTTCGTGTAGAAGTGAGTTCATTTGATGGCATTGGTAGGTTTATTTTGGGGTTATATGACGAAATTAAAATTATCGATTCACCTCAATTAAAAAAATTTATTGACGAAAAAATTATGGAAATGCGTCGAAAAAGCATGGAAAATAATCGAAATGTACCAAGTTTAGACTTATGAGAATAGACGACTAACAAAACTAATTACACAAAAGTATCCTCAAAAATTTTTTGTAGTGCCAAGCAGAAAATAAAAAAGAAAAGAGTGTCGCAAAAAAAATTCGTTTATCAATGTCATCTGCAAAAAAAATGCAAATAGCTTATCAAAAAATCCTCCTCCTTCTTAAACCTAAACAATTATAGTTCAACGTTAAATTCTTCTAATATCTGCACCTAATGCCTGCAAGCGTCTATCGATGTTTTGATAGCCTCGGTCTATTTGTTCGATGTTGTCGATAATGCTGGTACCTTTGGCAGAGAGGGCTGCAATGAGCAGTGCCACACCTGCACGAATGTCGGGTGAACTCATCCGCAGTCCGCGTAGTGGAGCCGTGCGTGCCAATCCGTGAACGCTGGCGCGGTGTGGGTCGCAAAGGATAATTTGTGCGCCCATGTCAATCAATTTATCGACAAAAAACAGACGACTTTCAAACATTTTTTGATGAATCAAAACCGTTCCTTCTGCCTGAATAGCAGTAACTAATGCAATACTGATCAAGTCGGGAGTGAAACCCGGCCACGGTGCATCAGAAATGGTCATGATAGAACCGTCAATGAAAGGTTCGACAGAATATTTTTCTTGTTCTGGGATAAACAAATCGTCATTTTTTAATTCAATTTTGATTCCGAGACGGCGGAAAACTTCGGGGATGATTCCCAATTCTTTGTAATGGACATTTTTGATGGTTAAAGCCGAGTTGGTCAATGCAGCCATTCCGATAAAGCTGCCGATTTCAATCATGTCTGGCAGCATGGTGTGAGTGGTGCCGTGTAGTTCAGTAACACCTTCGATGGTGAGCAGGTTGCTTCCCACGCCGTTGATTTTGGCACCCATACTATTCAGCATTCGACAGAGTTGCAAAAGGTAAGGTTCACAAGCTGCGTTAAAAATGGTTGTAGTGCCTTGAGCCATCACAGCAGCCATCACAATGTTGGCAGTTCCTGTAACAGAAGCTTCATCTAACAGCATATAAGTTCCTTTAAGATTTTTACCGTCAATGGTAAAGAAACGGTTTACGGGATCGAATTCAAATTTGGCACCTAAATTTTGTAAACCGACAAAATGGGTGTCCAATCTGCGACGACCGATTTTATCGCCTCCGGGTTGTGGAATAAAACCTTGTCCGAAACGAGCTACCAGTGGACCTACTAACATTACCGAACCACGTAAACGACGTGCTTTATCTTGAAAATCAGGAGTTTTTAAATAGTCCAAATGAATGTTGTCGGCTTGAAACGAAAAAGAACCTTCACCCAATTTGGCAACTTTCACACCCATATCGCGTAAAAGTGTGATGAGGTTGTTGACATCTAAGATGTCGGGAATATTGTTGATAATAACCTCTTCGGAGGTGAGTAAAACAGCACACAATACTTGTAATGCTTCGTTTTTTGCGCCTTGCGGAATGATTTCGCCTGATAATTTTCGGCCGCCTACAATTTCAAATGATGCCATGATGATTAATGAATTATAAATTATTGATTGTTAAACTATAATCTAATAATTGTTTTTTAATGGAATTATTTTTCTCTTTTTTTTGTTTTTCTTTCCGATATTTTTTTTGGATTTATCTTCAACTTTTTTGGGAGCATTTTTGCTCAGAACGTTCGTTTCTGCTTGAAATAATTCGAGAATTTCTGCAGTCGTCATCAATATAGTATTATCAGGTAAATCCAATTTTCCGGCAGAAAGAATCCTTAATTGATTGATGATGAAATCATCTGTAACTGAGTCTCGATTCCATTGCAAATAGCATTTTTTGATGTGATTAGCTAAATTGAATGTTAGTGTGTTCTTTAATTCCAAATTGTCAATTTGACAAATAGAATCGGCTAAACCTTTCATATTGTGTCCATAGCTGCGATAATTATTGACAACAGCTGTATTGTAAGTGGGCTTTTCAGGCGGAATATTGACTTTTTCTTGAGGTTGTGGAATCTCGAAAGGACTATCTGCATCCAATTGAAATTGGCTGATAATGAATAAATGATCCCAAAGTTTATGTAATTGTTCCGTATTGGGTTCAGTTTTGATTCCTTGAATTTGTATCATGGCCGTGATAATGCTTTTTGCAGATTTGTTGCGTTCTTCTCGATTTTTGATTTTACAACATTGTTCCACCATTTTTTGAATGTTTCTACCATATTCCGGTAGAAAAAGTTTTTCACGTGTTGAATTATATTCCAAATTATCAACCATATTTTTTGAATTGAGGATGTTTTTTTAAGATTAATTCGAAAAAATGTAACAGATGGAATACCATAAATCATTTTTTCAAAAATTATTGGACAAAGGTACTGCTTTTGTTAATAGTATTGGCAGAAGCTCTCTTTTTTTTTAAGTATAGTAAAGTTGGAATATATTGCTGAAAAAAGCAAAATTCTATAATTATAAATGATAAGAAACCGATATTAAATTGTTGTGTTTAAAGTGCAAAAAAGCGACTAAGTCGCTATATTTTTGGTTGTTTTTTTTTGTGAAACAGCTTCGAAAATGGTAACATTGCTGCACTTTGTTTGCATCGAATATTGTTGTCTTGAGCAATTTTCAAAGTTGAAGTGTAAAGCTATATTATTTTATTGAGACAAAAATTGTTGTAAAAAAAAACACCGCATTTCTATTGCAGTGTTTTAAATATTCGTTGAATGGTTTTATAATTCATCTTCATTAAAGAGAAAGTCTCCTTTGGTGGGATAATCGGGCCATAAATCTTCGATTTTCTCATAAATATCACCTTCATCTTCAATCTCTAATAAATTTTCAATAATGTTTTGAGAAAGACCAGAACGAATAGCATAATCAAGCAATTCTTCGCGGGTTGCAGGCCATGGAGCATCATCCAATTTTGAAGCTAATTCTAATGTCCAATACATAATTTTTCCTTTTTTTTTAGCGGGTGCAAAAGTATTATTATTTTATTCCGAAAAGCTATTATTGAAAAATAATTATTGTGTTTATAAATATAAGAAAATCAATTCAATAAAAATGTAAAAAACGAAAATTCTTTTTTTACAAATCAAAAATTCAGGTATTTTTATCTATAATTGAATAATAATTTCGCTTTTTTGTATATAAAAAAACAACTTTTTTTCTGATGTTCAATTATTGGAAACTGCTTGATATTTTATTACTTTTGCAACAATTTTTTTCACTCACACTTCATGAGCGAACCTATTGATAAAGAAAGAAATTGACAAATTATTAATTTCATATAATTTAATGAAAAACAAGTATATAGATTTAATTGAGCAAACCTACGATTGGCCTCAAAATTATTTTGAAGTAGATGATGATGGCATTTTGCTGTTTCATGGAATCAATTTGATGGAAATTATTGAAAAATATGGAACTCCTTTGAGGATCACTTATTTACCCAATATTGCAGAAAAAATTAAAAGTGCCAGACGTTTGTTTAATGTGGCAATGGCTAAAGTGGATTATAATGGCGAATACAATTATTGCTATTGTACCAAAAGTAATCATTTTGAATTTGTGTTGGAAGAAACTTTGAAAAACGGTATTCATATTGAAACATCATCCGCTTTTGATATCAATATTATTGAAAAATTGTTGCAAGATGGTTTGATCAACAAAAACCACTATATCATCTGTAATGGCTATAAACGACCTCAATACCTTGAAAATATTGCTCGATTAATTAATTCCGGATTTGTTAATACTATTCCTATTTTGGATAGTTTATTTGAATTAGATGATTTAGAACCGCTTCTGACAACTAATTGCGATATAGGTATGAGAATCGCCGCCGAAGAAGAGCCGAATTTTACATTTTATACTTCACGTTTGGGCATTCGCTATAGTGAGATTTTGCCTTATTATGAACATCGCATTAAACATAGCAAACGTTTTAAACTGAAAATGCTTCATTTCTTTATCAATACAGGTATTCGTGATACAGCCTATTATTGGAACGAGTTGATGAAAGCTGTTACTGTCTATTGCTCGCTAAAAAAGATCTGTCCCGATTTGACATCGTTGAATATCGGTGGTGGTTTTCCGTTTCAAAACACGCTGAATTTTAGCTATGATTACGAATATATGGCAGAAGAAATTATTGCCCAAATCAAAGCCATTTGTCAGCAACATAATGTTCAAGAACCGAATATTTTTACAGAGTTTGGATCTTATACAGTGGCAGAAAGTGGTGCTGTTTTGTATAAAGTGATGCAGCAGAAACTACAAAATGATCGCGAACGTTGGAATATGATTGATAGTTCGTTTTTGACCACTTTGCCGGATACTTGGACGATAAATCAACGGTTTATTCAATTAGCAGTCAATAATTGGCACGAAGAATATGAACGAGTAAACTTAGGTGGTGTTACCTGCGACAGCAACGATTTCTATAATGCAGAAGCACACCAAAATGCTATTTTCTTGCCGAAATTCTCTAACGAACATCCTTTGTATATTGGCTTTTTCCATACCGGAGCTTATCAAGAAGCCATCGGCGGTTATGGCGGTGTGCAACATTGCTTGAATCCGGCTCCAAAACATGTGATTATTGATAGAGACGAAAATGGAGAAATTGTAACCAAATTGTTTGCTAAAGAGCAAAGTTTTCAGTCGATGTTACGAATTTTGGGATATTAATTTTTTTGAAAAAAGTGGAAGCAGATAAAAAACATACGAAAGAATTGCAGCCGATACGTCCGACTTTGCCAGAAGAAAGTAAGGAGATGCTTAAAAAATATAAGCAAATCATGTATGCGCTACAAACAAGAGGAGAAGTGTCGAAGCCTGATAAAGAAATGATTAAAAAGGCTTTTCGTTTAGCTGTTTCTGCTCACAATGGAATGCGTAGAAAAGGTGGCGATCCCTATATTTATCATCCGTTAGAAGTGGCTCGCATTTGTGTTTCCGATATCGGATTGGGACCAACAGCCGTTACAGCAGCACTTTTGCACGATGTAGTAGAAGATACCGACTATACATTAACAGATATAAAATCACTTTTTGGCGATCGTGTTACACTTATTGTCGATGGCTTGACCAAAATCAAAGAGTTTTTGGATAATGATGAAACGCGTCAAAAAGCTTTTAATCACCAAAAAATTATTTTTACGCTCGCCAGCGATGTGCGGGTGATTCTCATCAAACTCGCCGACCGTCTGCATAATATGCGTACCTTGGATTCTATGCCAAGAGATAAACAGATCAAAATTTCAAACGAAACACAAACCTTTTTTTCTCCTTTAGCACATCGATTAGGTTTATATGTCATAAAAACAGAATTGGAGAATTTGGCTTTCAAATATTTACAACCTGTTGTATATGAAAATATTTCTAATAAATTAAATCAAAAAATCCAAGAACGTAATCCGGATATTAAAGAATTTATTTTGCCCATAAAAAAAGCTTTGGCAACTCAAGGTTTTAGCTTTGAAATTAAATCACGCGAAAAATCGGTATATAGTATTTTTAATAAAATGGTTCGAAAATCGATCGATTTCGATGCTGTTCAAGATATTTTTGCAGTGCGCGTGATTATTGATGTGCCTTTTGAAGAAGAAAAAGATAAATGTTGGGCGGTTTATTCTATTGTATCCAATTTATATCGACCTAATATTGAACGTCTTCGTGACTGGATTTCTACGCCGAAATCGAATGGTTATCAAGCTTTACATACGACTGTGATGAGCGATTTTGGCGAGTGGGTGGAAGTGCAAATTCGTTCAAAAAGGATGGACGAAATTGCTGAAAAAGGTTACGCCGCTCATTGGAAATATAAAGGTGAAGATATTTCCAATTCAACCAAAAACTTGGATCATTGGCTTGACCGTATTCGCGATATGTTACAAAATCCACAAGCCGACATCAACGAATTTATGGAAAGTTTTCGTGGCTTTTTGTTTACAGACGAAGTCTTTGTTTTTACGCCAAAAGGCGAGTTGCGAATACTTCCCACTGATTCTACTGTGTTGGATTTTGCGTATGCTATACACTCTTCTTTGGGTGATCATTGTATTGGTGCAGAAGTTAATCATCATCTGAAACCATTAAACTATCAGGTTCAAAATGGCGATCAAATCAAAATTCTGGATTCCACTGTTCAAACACCAAAAGAAGAATGGTTGAAAATTGTTAAGACATCACGAGCGCAAAGTGCTGTCTTGGATGCCTTGAAACGAGACCAGAAAAAGCAAGCGGAAGTAGGGGAGAAAATGTTGCAACAAATTCTGGATGAGTTGGAGATTGATTGGAAAGAAACAGAAAAAAAATCTAAAACAAATAGCGTAGATCCGGAAGAAAACAAAATACAAATTAAAGATGCCATTAAGGCTCAATTTGTTGATGCTACAAAAAGCGATATTTTATCCATTTATCGCGATGTTGCTACAGGTGTTTTGGGACGTCAAGAGATTCAAACACTTCTTCGTAAGCAAAATAAAAACTGGTTCAGAAAAATCAATCTGTTTAGAAAAGAAGGATCATCTTTACAAGAAATCGGCTATGAATTATCGCAAAAAAATGATAATCTGAGAGATGTCAATAAAAAGGATTTAAAATATGTAATAGCTGATTGTTGTAATCCGATTCCGGGCGATGATATTATTGCCATTCCCAATTTAGTTGGTGAAATTGAAATTCATAGAGCTTATTGTAAAAAAATCCCCGATATTACCTCTGAAAACGATAACCAACTGACAGGAGCCTCATGGCAAGAAATTTCAAAACACGAGTTTTTGACAGAAATTTATATTCAGTTAATTGATACTAAAGGAATCCTTTTTGAAATCACAAAAGTTCTTTTACAAGAAATGGATGTCAACTTGAAAACCGTAAATATTGATTCAACGGAAGGTGTAGCTTATTGCAAAATGAAATTATTTGTCAATAATTTGGAACATTTAACCCAAATTTTAGAACGTTTGCGAGAAATTGATGGTGTCAAAAAAGTCTATCGCTGGTATCAATTAGATTAATTTTTTTGTGGTATTTTTAATTTTTGATTTACTGTCAACTGATCACTTGTCAGATTATTGGCGTTTTTGATCTCTTCTACTGAAATATTTTTGTAGTTATTGGCGATGTTCCATAAGTTGTCGCCCTCTTTGACAGTGTAGGTGGAAAAATTGTTCTGAGAAGAAGTTGGAGAAGTGGTTGTCGCTGATGCTTTTTTGACTCTCAACTTTTGTCCAATAGAAATTTTTGTAGAAGAAAGATGATTCCATGTTTTAATTTCATCTACCGAACAATGATATTTTTGTGAAATAGCACCTAAGGTTTCTCCTTTTTTGACATAATGAAATTCGGAGGTTGAAGGTGTCGATTTTTGGGAAGCGACTGAACCACCACCGATTGGAAATATTACCAACTTCTGCCCGATTTGTAAATGCGTTGATTTCAATTTGTTCCACGATTTTAGTTGAGTAACAGAACAGCGATATTTTTGAGCAATGTGGCTAAGCGTTTCACCTTTTTTGACGGTATGCAAGGTTTGATGTTCCACTTTTTTGATTTCAGCCAAAAGATGTTCGCGTTCTAATCCTTCTTTTGTTTTATAGAAATAAATGGAATCTTCGTTAGCAATAAACAATCGAATATATTCGCGAGGCAAAGTGAGCGACATCAGGTTCTCTTCCGAAGCGGGAATAATGCCTTTTTTGTACACGGGATTAAGAAATTCAATCATATCCAAAGGGGCACCGATTACTTCTGAAATTTGATCAAAAGATAAAACATTGCTAATGGTAATAGTATCAATTTGATAGTTGAAAATTCCGGGTGTTGTCGGATAGATATTGTGTTCGGTAGCATAATTCATCATATATGTAACAGCCATAAAAGCAGGCACATAACCACGGGTTTCTTTAGGAAGATAAGGCCATAATAACCAGAAACTTCGTTTTCCGCCGGAGCGTTGAATTGCTTTGTTGACGTTTCCTGCACCGCAATTATAGGCTGCTAATGCCAAACTCCAATTATCGTAAATTTGATGTAAATCTTTTAAATGACGACATGCGGCATCAGTTGATTTTAGCGGATCACAACGGTCTTCGGTAATGCTGGTAACTTGCAAGCCGTACAATTTTCCGGTATTGTACATAAATTGCCATAAACCGCGAGCACCGGCACGAGAAGTAGCTTTGGGGTTGAGTGCCGATTCAACAATAGCCAAATATTTGAGTTCTAATGGCATCTCATATTTATCCAATGTCTCTTCTATCATCGGAAAATAGATTTCGGCTAATCCTAACATTTTGGAAGTCAGTTTTTTCCATCGAGAGTATGAGTCGATGTAGCTTTTGACTTGTGCATTATAAATAATTTCGATGGGAGAATAAAGGTTGAGTTGCTTAAAGCGTTCTATGAAAACTGAATCGGGAAAAACGGGAATAGAATCTGCTGCATAACCATAAATATTCAGTTCATTGATGTTGTCGGTAAATGTTGAGTTGTCCAAATATTTTTGAGTGGCTAAACTATCTAATTGGGCATAAATCGGATCATAACTTTTGTTTAGCGTAATATGATCGGTATGAAATTCTTTCGCATCCGGAATTATAGGATCTTCATTTTCAACAATAATGTCGATAGAATCGGTTTTGTTGAGTGAACTTGTTGTATCATTGGTGAAGGTTTCTTTGTCTGTGGAAAATGTAGAATTGTCTTGAGCTAAGGCTAAATGAATGGACAATCCCAACATTATATATAAGAAAAGTTTCAACTTCATTTGTTTTTAATTGCTACTTAATTTATTATTAATGTTTTTAACCTCTTCTTTCAGTTCGGAAATACTATCCAATAATTCGTTTTCAGTAGGTCGAACTTCGGGCAATTGCGGACTGATATAATTAACAAACTTCCAAACTTCACGTAAGTCTTTTACCGATATAACATAAGGTTTAAACATCGGATTAAGTGAATGCAGTGTTAACGTTCCGTTCTCTTGAATATTGTTTTCTGCAACCTTAAAAACAATGCCATCATCATACGTGAGAAATATGTAGGCGTGTTTGTCGCGAATCGTTTCCCAACTTTGGACAAATTCTCCGGTAACATAGGCTCCGTCAGGAATGGGTAGCATTGAATCGCCACAGATTTGAAAAGTTCGATATTTTTTTTCGCGTGATAGAAAAGGTAATTGAAAAGCGGGTAAAACGCTGATATATTCCGGATCAGCATAACCGGTCCGATATCCGGCTTTTGCTTTTTCGGTAACTAATTCAATGTTTTCACAATTATCGCTATCTACTGTCGATACTAAAACTCGCAAATTGCTTCCGTTGATAAAAACATCGGTTCCGTTTTCTAACATTTGCATTTCTCGATTGGTGAGTTTTGAAAAATCAATGCGAAAAAGTGTATCGATGGCAATTTTGTAAAAATTTGAAAAATCTAATAATGTGTCGGCTGTGGGAAATGATATATTGTTTTCGTAACCACTATATGTGGGGCGTTTTAGGTTTAAAATGACAGCCATTTCATCCTGTGTTTTGCCGATTCGTTTTCTTAAAATTTTAATGTTTGATGAAAAATACATAGTCCTATAATTTTGCGGCAAAGTTAATAAAGTTGTAAATATAATCTCACTTTTGCTAAAAAAATAATCAAAATAATTAAAAGTGTTGGTTATTAATTGTTTATAAATCACAAAACCTCATTTAAGAGGTTTTGTGATGAAAGATGTCTATGACAAACATCGTATTTTTTTCGAAACTATTGGCTGTTTTGCAATGATTGTTGTTTTGAAAAATTATAGGTGATATTGTATTAATCCGTCCATTGGTTTTTGAATGATGTTGCCAATCATCAAATTCAATTTTTTTGCTTCATCTCGGGTAAAATCTTCAAATACTTGAGCAATAGATCCTGTGCAATTGATGGGCAGTTGATGCGCCAATTGATATTTGCAAACATTTTCTTCAAAAAATTCTCGGATAGATTGACGAACAATGTTTTCTATGAATGGATCGTCAATGTTTTTACCGACAAAGAGGCTTGTTTGTGAAAATAGTAGCTGTGGTTCATTATCTTTATAAATGCGCGTTAAAATATTTTCAAATTCAAAACCGGTAGTTTCCGTAAATTTCTCTGCCAAATGTTTCGGACATTCCGATTTTAAAAATGCTTCAATAAACAATTTTCCAATATGTGTGCCGCTGCCTTTATCGCCAAACATCCAACCTACAGATTCAACATTTTCGATGACCGATTTTCCATCGTAATAACAAGAGTTTGAACCTGTTCCCATGATGCATGCTATACCTGCGTTATGTCCGCAAAGTCCTCGAGCAGCTCCTAATAAATCGTGTTCAACAAAAATTTCGGCATTGGGAAAACATTCAAACAAAACTTCTTTGACGGTTGTATTGTTTGCTTTAGTCGAGCATCCCGATCCATAAAAATATATTTCATGCACACTTTCGGCATCAATAAGAGGTAATAGCGTTACCGTGATGCCGCTTTGTAATACCGATTTTGGAAAATAATTCGGATTATATCCTCGTGTAACACAATGATTGACTTGTTGTTTCTCTTTTAAAACGACCCATTCAGTTTTGGTGGAGCCGCTGTCTGCAATTAATTTCATTATTCAGTTTTTTTGTTATGTAAAATGATAAATTAGATTTTTGTTATAAATGGAGGCTAATCATCTTCTTTTTGATTAGGCTTTGAGTGCATCATTTTCCAAAAAAAAATGATGGTTATCGTTGTTATGGAAATTTGTGTGGTGAGCATTATGATGAGTGCAGAAGTATTCATGTTTAAAAATTTTTAAATGAATGGTCTATTTTAAGTTATTGGTGATATGATTATCAATAAATCCTCTTTTTTGCCGGTTTTTATAGCCGATATACACAAATATATTAATAGAGATGAGTAGCAACAATAACAGCAATCGTGTGATATCAATATAAAATGAGGAGTTGATGATTTTTCCTGTATAGAGAATATCTCCGGTTTTAACGGAGGCACCTAACTTGACAGCTAAAGAATGGGGTGTATCAAATGAATATGTTTTTCCTGAAATTTCGACATAATGATGCTGGTTTTTTTCATAAATGGCATCTACAATTCCGTCATTCTCAGCGTAAAAGTTATCAGCAAACCAATTAGCATTGGGACCTTGTGGACGTTCTGTCAATTCTGCGATGATGCTGGTTGGGTCTAATTCCCATCCTTTGAAACTAATTTGTGACCAATCGTCGTTTTTCGGCTTGACAAGAGAGGATAAAAAAATGATAATCAGCATTGTTGGAGTGATGTATTTGAGTATAAATTTGAAAAACTTTGGTAGTTGCAAATCAGCTCCTTGGTGAATCATTTTCCAACCTTTTTCAACGCCAATGACCCAAGAAAACAAGATCGTTTCCATCATGGCAAAAATGACCAACGCAATGGTTCCTCCCCAATAGTCGTATTCATCAAAAACACCTTTCGAGAAGAAGAAAATTGTAGGCAATCCGATCAAAAATATGATGACTCCAAATGCTATGGATGAGCGTTTTCTGTTCCAATTAAATCCGTCTTTCATAAAAGCAACGATGGGTGAGCCCATGGCTAAGGATGAGGTGATTGCCGAGAAAAATAGCAATCCAAAAAAAGCAATTCCGGCAATGGCACCCATCAAATCTCCCCAATTTTGAAAGAGAAAGGGGAGAGAACGAAAGCCTAACCCAAAGCCACCCGTTTGAGTTAACTCTACCACACGGTCTATGCCGAAATAACCTATTGAAATGGGAATAATGACAGAACTACCAATGATGATTTCACAAAATTCGTTGGTGAATCCGGTCGTCATGGCATTTAAAGAAATATCGTCATTTTTTTTCAGATAAGAGGCAAAACATTGGATGCAACCTAATCCTAACGAAAGAGTAAAAAATATTTGACCGGCAGCAGCCAACCATACTTTGGGATTGGCTAACGAATCCATATTAGGAGTCCACATGAAATTAAATCCGACTAATCCATCATATTTTGCTCCATCAACGTTTGCTTTAATGGTAAAGGCTTTAACAGCTAAAAATAAGCCGAAAATCACCAATAAAGGCATACAAATTTTGGCGATTTTTTCAATGCCGTTTTGTAATCCACGACTCAATATAGTGATATTCAGCACTAAACAAAGTATATAGAACAGAATGGATTCGTAAGGAATACCTGTAGTAGAAACAGTTACATCTAAATAATTATCAAAGAATTGAGATACTTGAATTTCGTTCATTCCTCTGAAAGTACCTATAATAGAATGATAAACATACGACATCGTCCAACTTTCAATGTAACAATAGTAGGAAGCAATGATCAGGTTGGAAAAAATGCCCAACCCTCCGATAAATTTCCAAATACGGCGTTTGTTCAAACTTTGCAGAATATATGGTGTTGAATGACAACGATAAATTCCTCCATAACGTCCTGTTGACCATTCAATCATCATCAAAGGAATCCCTAATACAATGAAAGAGATCAAATAGGGAATAATGAATGCGCCGCCACCATTTTGAACGGCTTGGATAGGAAAGCGTAAAAAATTCCCCAATCCGACAGCATTACCGGCCATGGCTAAAACTAACCCTAAACGAGAACCCCAAATTTCTTTAGGTTGTGCCATAAAAGTGATTTTGAAAAAGTGATACAAAGGTAGATAATTTTGAAATTTAATCAATGAAAAAATCTTTTTTTGCTGTATGAAGTGGTTTTTTTATAAAAGTGGCCATGTTGTACAAAAAAGTACCTTTGCATACAATTTTTATGAATATTGTTTTTTTTAAAGTTTAGTATGCAAATTACTGATGTGAAGATGGATATTGCTCATCTATTTGATCGTATAGCACCGCATTATGATTTTTTAAATCATTTTTTGTCGTTTGGAATTGATAAATATTGGAGAAAAAAGGCAATACGTCAGCTGTCGCCGTTGAAGTCGTGCTATCTTTTAGATGTGGCTTGCGGTACCGGAGATTTGGCTTTTGAGGCGATCAAACAAGGTGCTAAACAGGTAAAAGGTATTGATATTTCCGAGGAAATGTTAAAAATAGCCGTCAAAAAAAACAATCAAAAATTTCATTACGATAATCTTTCTTTCCAACAAGGAAGTAGTCACGAAATTCCCTTTCCTAACGAATCGTTTGATGCTGTTACAGTCGCTTTTGGGGTTCGTAATTTTGCGCATTTAGAAATAGGTTTACATGAAATTTTTCGGGTTTTAAAAGATAATGCCACACTATTAATTTTAGAATTTTCGATGCCGGAAAACCGGTTAATGGCTTGTTGTTATAAAATTTATTTTCATCGATTTTTACCTATTTTGGGTGGCTGCATTTCCGGAGATAAAAAGGCTTATCAGTATCTTCCTCATTCTGTTATGGAATTTCCTCAAGGAAATGATTTTTTGAAAATTCTTTCTAAAATAGGCTTTTCTTCATTTCGAAAAATAAAATTGAGTTGCGGAATTGCTCATATTTATATTGCAAAAAAACAAGTTAACCATCAAGTTGAAAACATTAAAAACGAACAATGAAAATCAATGCGTATTTAGATAGTTTGCGTTTGCGAACACTTTTTCTTTCCGCTTCTGGAATTATTTTGGGAAGTGGAATTGCTGCTTCTCAAGGCATGTTTGATGTAAAAATATTTATTTTTGCTTTATTGACTGCTGTTTCATTACAAATTCTTTCCAATTTGGCCAATGAGTTGGGCGATTATCAAAAAGGAACCGATAATCAACAAAGAACAGGTCCTATTCGGAGCATTCAACAAGGAGAAATGTCTGTTCATCAATTAGAAACGATGATGTTTCAATGGATGGTAATATCGATGATTTCAGGATTATTATTGGTCTTTTTTGCTTTTGATTCGTTATTAAATCCTATTGCTGTTTTTATGTTAGGCATTGGTGCTTTTTCAATTGTGGCTGCAATTTTTTATACTATTGGCAAGCGAGCGTATGGCTATCATGGTTTTGGCGATATTTTTGTATGGCTTTTTTTTGGCATCGTCAGTGTGATGGGTGGCTTTTTTTTGCAAACTAAAATGTTGGATTTTTATCTGCTTTTGCCCGCTTCTGCTATTGGTTTTTTAGCAACTTCTGTTTTGAATCTCAATAATATTCGCGATATTGAAAATGATCGAAAATATAAGAAAAATACAGTTTGTGTGCGTATAGGTGAAAAAAAAGGAAAAATATATCATTTTTCTTTAATCGTTTTGGCATTGATTACCTTAATATTATATACAGCCTTAACGTATGATCATTGGTACAATTTTTTCTATTTGTTGACGCTTCCACTTTTTGGTTTTCATGTGGCAAAAGTCAAAAAATATTCCGGACGAGCATTGGATCGTCAATTTCCGGTGTTAGTATTAAGTATTTTTTTATTAACACTTCTCATCGTTGCAGGCATAATGTGGTAAAAATCAAATTTCTGCAATGCTACCTGCCGAACAATTGCATGTTGCTCCGGTAACGCTGGATAAGCAATTTTTTTGATGATTAATTTTCAAAAAAGCCATGAAAGCAAAAATAATGGCTTCTTTATAATCAATAATGGAATAATCAGGAATCACCACTTCCCAAGATGCTTTATCTTGAATTAGTTGCATTAAAAAACGATTTTTGACACCGCCTCCGGTAAACAATACTTTTCCGTTTTTGAAAGGAATATCTCGAATGATTTGTTGGGCAATATATTCATATAAAGTGCGTAACAAATCCGGAATTTGATTTTCGGAATTTAGAAATATCGGGAAAAAATTAGTTTCAACCCATTCTCGTCCCAAAGATTTTGGCGGTGGCGTTTGGTGATAGGGCAGAAGTAGAAATTTTTCCAACAAATGAGGGAGGACGACTCCTTGTTTTCCCAATAAACCATCTTTATCAAAGGGTTGCAACGTTTTTTGTGCCAAAAAATTGGCCACAAAATTAACCGGACAAATATCAAAAGCTACCCGAGATCCATTTTGTTCGTAACTGACGTTGGAAAAGCCACCCATATTGACACAAGCTTGATAATCACCAAAAAGCGATTGGTCGCCAATGGGAACCAAAGGTGCTCCTTGTCCGTCCAAGGCAACATCTAACGAACGAAAATCAAAAATTACAGGAAGACCGCATTCTGCCGCAATGGATGGTCCGTGTCCCATTTGAAAAGTGAATTTTTCGTGAGGAACATGAAAAACAGTATGTCCGTGTGAAGCAACGTAATCGGGTTTGATATGCGTCTTCTTGATCAATGAGTTTATCGCTTTTCCTAAATAATGACCATAAATTCTATCGGCTTTGATTAATTCTAATCCTGATAGCAATGGTGCTTGTTGCAACATTTTTTTTATGGTAGAGTCGTATTCTAACGTTTCGGCGTACAGTAATTGAAAAGAATAATTAGCATCTTTTTTGGTGAAAGTACAAAAAGCCATATCCAAACCATCTAATGAAGTTCCGGACATTAATCCCAAAAAAATGGGTAAACGATTCTCTTGAATATTTTGTAATGAAACCATCTTCAAGCAGTTTATAAATAGGGCAACACCTCTTCTAATTTCATCCCTCTTGATCCTTTTATTAATAATAAAGTATCGGAAATAGGATGATTTTGTATGTATTGAACGAGTTCTTGGACATGATCAAAAGTGTTGTATCCTGAAGAAACCGCCACTGATGAGAATTGTTGTCCAACGAGAAAAACATGAGTCATAGAATGATTTTTGATTTTTTCAATAATCTTTTGATGTTCTTCTTTTGACCAACTTCCCAACTCCAACATATCACCTAAAATGAGTGCTTTATTGCCCGAAAAATCAAAAAAATTATCTAAAGCGGCATTCATGCTGGTCGGATTAGCGTTGTAAGTATCAATAATCAATCGATTTCGCTCTGTTTCTTTAATTTGCGAACGCATATTATCGGGATAATAGTTCTCTATAGCGTGAACGATTTGTTCGGGTGTGACCTGAAAATATAGTCCAATGGCAATAGCTGCTAAAACATTACTTAGGTTGTATTTTCCGACTAAATGAGTTGATATTGTGAAAATTTTCTGATGAAACGTGAAGGAGACTTGCAAAAAAGGATTCATGTCTTCCATTTTTCCTTGAAAATCGCAAATGGATGTAGAACCATAACTTTTTTTCATTAATCGCTCGGATAAATGGAGCAGAAGTTGATCATCGCCATTCACAAAAGCAAAACCTTTTACGTTTTCCAAATGACGATAAAGTTCTGTTTTGGTTTGAATAACTCCTTCAACTCCGCCAAATCCTTCCAAATGAGCTCTACCGATATTGGTGATTAATCCAAAATCGGGTTGCGCAATATGGCAAAGGGTTTCAATCTCTTTGGGATGGTTGGCGCCCATTTCTACAATGGCAATTTCAGCATTATTTGGAATAGAGAGTAATGTTAACGGAACGCCGATATGGTTGTTGAAGTTTCCTTTAGTGGCGGTGATTTTGTATTTTTCAGACAATACGCTACTTACTAATTCTTTAGTAGTTGTTTTTCCATTGGTTCCGGTGATGGCAATAATGGGAATAGTAAGTTGTTGCCGATGATATTGGGCTAATTGTTGCAAAGTTGTCAAAACATCTGCTACCAAAATTGTTCGTTGGTCAATATATGCTTTAGGATTATCAATAACACAAAAAGCAGCTCCGTGTTCTAATGCTTGAGGCACAAATTGATGGGCATCAAAAGATTCTCCTTTGAGGGCAAAAAACAATGATTGTGCAGGAATCGTTCTTGTGTCGGTTGAAATAACGGGATGTTGAAGATAAATTGAATATAATTCGTCAATTTTCATGGTATGAATATTTAAAAAAAAATCGTTTAAAAGGATCTTTTAAACGATTTTGAATCATTTATTTAAGAAATTAATATTCGGTTAAAAAGTTTGTCCGATAACAGCTGTTCCGACTCTATCCATTGCACAACGGAACCCGATACAGGCAGACGATCTGTCTTGGTCTAAAAAGCGTCTAGCACCCGGACTGATGTAAAAAGCACGATCATTCCATGAACCGCCTTTGTAAACTCTTGATTTATCGCTGATGAGAGAGGTTGGATTTTCGCCTTCTGAATTATACATATTAACGCTATTATCGTTAGGCTCCCCATTCCAATCTGTTCTTTTTTGAGAGGTGAAATCTCCATCCAAATAGTTGATATAGTCAGATTTACGGTAATTTCTACGAGCAGCTAAATTATCTTTTTCTACGTCAACATTACGATAAATTCTTCTACCTAATTCATCGGTTTCGCCTGCTTTAGATTCATCAATAGTTTTGTATAAATTGCCACGGAAAGAACTAATATCGTTCATGTCTTCAAATGTTAAAGGACGATAAACATCCATCACCCATTCCGAAACGTTACCGGCCATATTGTACAAACCGAAATCGTTCGGTAAAAATGATTGGACCGGAGCAGTAAAAGCTGCACCATCATTTAATTGTCCTGAAATACCCATATAGTCGCCACGTCCGCGTTTGAAGTTGTCGGCAAATTGTCCCATATTTTCTCCTTCCAGACGAGTAAAGTTACCTCTCCAAGGGTAAATATTTCTGTTGCTGATATTTTCTTCATTGTAGTCACCGATTAAACCAACAGCGGCAAATTCCCATTCAGCTTCAGTTGGGAGACGATAGTTGGGTAAAAAGATACCGTCTTCAGTACGTACACGGCGAGGTTGTCCTTCTGTACCGTTGATAGAAGCGTTAGGGCTCAAATCTACTAAAGCTCCTGTTTCATTATCTTGTGCTGGTGTATATAATCCTGCTAAATAAGCTTCTGTGTTGAAGTTATCAGATCCGCGTTGATTGAGGTCAACAGTATTTAAAATACCTGCTTGAATCATTCGTTGTTCATTAACACGATCGGAACGCCAAATGCAAAATTCTGTAGCTTGTTCCCACGATACGCCAACCACAGGATAATCACGATAAGCCGGATGTCGTAAATATAATGAAATCATAGGTTCATTATAGGTAAGAGGATCACGCCAAACAAGAGTGTCCGGAAGTGCGTTTCCGTATACATTTGCCCAATTTCTGGTTGCTGATGATGAAGTCTGTTCACCGCCTCCAATAGAGGCTGTATTAGGAGCACTGAAAACCCATTGTAACCAATGTAAATATTCCAAATAGTTAAAGTTGCTGATCTCAGTTTTGTCCATATAAAAGGAATTGACTGTAACACGTCTGGGAACGTTATCCCATTCATACATGATTTGATCTTGTGTCGTTCCCATGACAAAAGTACCACCAACGATAAAGGTTAAATTTGGTCCGATGTTATTAGGATCATCAATGTAATTCATTTGTTCAAAACCACCATACATGGGATCGTTAAAATTCCAATCAGTAACACTGGAAGTTTGCCCTGCTGTTTTATTTTCTCCCAGTTTCTTATAGAGATTTTTAGTAACCTCAGCATTAGATACATAGGAAGGTGAATCTTTTTTCGAACTCTTGCAACCAAATAATGCAAGTGCCATTAATAAAATAATTGAACCTTTAAAAAAAATGGATTTCATATACTTTCTGTTATTTATAATCAAAAACAATATTTTAGAAATGCGGACAAGGAATACCGCTTCTTATGGGTTTACCTCCTTTGTTTTTACTGCTTCTTTTGAAGGTATAGGATAATGAAACTTCATGAGCGCCGCCAGTAGTATTTGCTTATTTGGATAATGTAATGTCATAACTATAACCTACTTGGAAACCGTTAAAATTTAAACCGACCATCAATACAACGGCATCGGGGTTGGCAATATTGCATCGATACCAAGCTCCAACCATTATTGGATTATAGGTGTAGTATAAACCGGCACTTAAAGTCTTGAAATTTAATTGTTGTTGGTATAATAATGCCGGAGAAAGAATGGATGACCTTTTGGAATTCCATGAAGATTGTTTGCCGCTTAAATTGAAATTGGCTCCTAAATGGGCGGTATATTTTCGGTAAACCTTGCTGTCGTCTCTATTGTATAACCCATCCTTAGGTTGTGCTAAATGGTGTATGGCGATACCTCCATAAAGAAGATCTTTATAGCCGACTACTGCTCCAAAAGAAAAATCCGGAAACCAAATGCTGGTTTTATCAGGTGGTATTTCACTAGAAGAATAGTAGTTTAAACCGTAAACAGGATGAATTGCATCTTCAAAATAAAGGTCTTCCCAATGTAAAGAACGATTCGATACCGATCCTTGAACTGATAAATTGACAAATAAATCGCGAGAAGCCTGAAGGTTGTAAGTGTATATGAGGCTGATAGAAGTGGCATTAAAAGCACCGCCGGCTGTTCTATCATTGTTGGCTAATAAGGCAAATGTACTATTGATATCGTTTACATAATGTTCATACGAAACATTATATGTAACAAAATTGGCAGCCAAAGAAGGCCATTGATTCCGATAATTGACAATGGCTCTTGGTGATAATGTTGAACCTGCTAATGCAGGATTCAAATACAAAGGATTGGCATAATATTGACTAAAAATGGGGTCTTGTCCAAAACTTTCTATAGTAGAAAGCACAAATAAAACTATTATAAATAGGTGTCCTTTAATATTTTTCATAAGTATAATATTCGCTTCAAAAAAACCGTTCAAAGGTACAACGATTTTTTTAAACTCTGTGAAAATTATTATCTTTTTTTTATTATTATATTGTATTGAAAATCAATTGTAAAGCAATAATAATGCTTGTTTTTTTGTTTTTTTTTGTGGTTTTAACGATAAAAAAAAACGCGATTCCTAAATCTTGAATTTCTTTTTTGGATGGTTTTAAAACCTTTTTGTGATTTATAAAAATGTGTACTTATTAATAAAAATGTTAATGAATTATAAAATAAAAATTATATAAATTTAACATTTTAATAGTGGCATATTTGCATTACTTTTGCAAAAAATTACATTTTTTTTCTTGATATGATTTTATTATAAAAATATGAAAAAAGAATTGTTGCATTTAATCGAAGAAAATAGAGCCAATCATCAAAAAATGTTAGCTGTTTTGATTGATCCTGATAAAATCAATCATGTGGATTTTTTTACCCGATCTTTGAAAAATGTTTCTATCGATTTCTTCTTTGTAGGAGGCAGTTTGTTGAATGGAAGTAGTTTGTTTGATTGCATCGACAAACTCAAATCAACAGCACCGGTGGTCATTTTTCCTGGCGATAATTTCCATATCTCCGATAATGCAGATGCCATTTTGCTGCTTTCGCTGATTTCTGGAAGAAATGCAGAAATGCTGATCGGAAAACATGTAGCAGCGGCTCCTTATTTGAAAAAAAGCGGTCTCGAAATCGTTCCTACCGGCTATATGGTCATCAACACCGGTGCCATGACGTCTGTTTCCTATATGTCGCAAACCTTTCCGTTGCCTTACGATAAAAACGATATTGCAGTGGCAACAGCCTTGGCGGGAGAAATGTTGGGTTTGAAATTGATTTACTTGGATGGTGGTAGCGGAGCGCAAAAAACTGTAAGTTGCAGTATGGTAAAAGCTATCCGAGAAAACAGCTCATTACCAATCATTGTTGGTGGTGGCATCAAAACGGCTGAACAAGCCGCCGATTTATGCAACGCCGGAGCTGATGTGATTGTAGTTGGCAATGTTTTGGAAAAAAATCCCGAATTACTACCCGAAATTTCTCGTGTAGTTCATCAATGATTTTTTTTAACTATATCGTTTCGAATAAGAATCGCCTTTCAATATGGCGTTTCAAATTAATTGTAATTCATTAAAAATCATGGAAAAATATATTCGTCCCGATTGGGATCATTATTTTATGGAAATTGTTCAAACAGTTGCCAAACGTGCCACTTGTGATCGTGGTAGAAGCGGTTGTGTCATTGTTCGCGATCGTCAGATTTTGGTAACGGGTTATGTCGGTTCGCCAATCGGTTTGCCGCATTGCGATGAAGTCGGACACCTTTTTAAAAAGGTAATACACGAAGATAATTCCATTTCCAACCATTGTATGAGAACGGTTCATGCTGAACAAAATGCCATCTGTCAGGCAGCCCGACGTGGTATTATGTTGGATGGCGGAACGTTGTATTGCAAAATGACTCCATGTCGTACTTGTGCCATGCTGATTATCAATTGTGGTATCCAACGAGTGGTTTGCGAAAAAAAATATCATTCGGGTGCCGAATCAGAAGATATGTTTCAACAAGCCGGCGTGCAGTTGGAATATTTTTCGGAAGAGATTGAAAAATATGAAAATCAGTAAAATGATCAATTTTTAAATTTCATTCAGCCCATATTTTTAATAAACTCATTCATTCAAAGTATGAAACAACTTGCCATTTTTGATATGGACGGATTGTTGATTAATTCGGAGCCGTTGTGGGAACGGGCTGAAATGAGCGTTTTTAAAGAACAAGGTATTACCATTACATTGGAAATGTGCGAAAAAGTAAAAGGTTTTCGTGTTCAAGAAACCGTTGCTTTTTATCGAAAACTATTCCCTGAAATTTCGGAACCGACTGAATTTTACGTAAATAAAATAGTAGAACGTTTAAAAATTTTGATTGCCAACGAAGGGAAAATGTTGCCCGGCGTTCTTCATGCGCTTTCATTGTGTCGGAATCAGAATATGAAATTAGCGGTAGCTTCTTCTTCATCAATGGAATTGATTCAGTTTAATTTAAAAAAAATCGGAATTTTAAACGACTTTGATTTGTTGGTTTCGGGTGAAAACGAAACATACGGCAAACCGCATCCATCCATTTTTCTGACGGTGGCTCAACAAATGAAAATGTTACCCGATAATTGCATAGTTTTTGAAGATTCTTTAAACGGAGTTATTGCCGGAAAAGCAGCAAAAATGAAGGTGATTGCTGTGCCGGAACCTAAAAACACAAACAATCCGAAATTTGTCATTTCAGATTGTTTGTTACATTCGTTGGAAGAATTGAAAATGAGTGACTTGTGTTGATTTAATCCCAAGCAAGTCGTTTTTTCGTCAACATCTTTTGAGCGGCAGCATTACCCATTTTTGCAGCTGCTTTCACTAACTAAATTATTCAAAATCTTTCGGATCCAAAAAATAATCTTTTTGCAAAGTCATATCATCATCAAATTCAAAGACATAGGGTATCCCTGTGGCGATATTGAATTCGAGGATTTCTTCGGTAGTCATTTTTTTCAGATACATGGCGATACCTCTTAGGCTATTGCCGTGTGCGACAACCAAAACGTTTTTTTCTTGTTTTAGCGTAGGACTAATGACGATATGCCAATAGGGTAACATACGGTTAATAGTATCTTTCAACGATTCGGTACGCGGAATTTCGCAGTCTAACAGCGATTGATAACGAGGATCAAATTTGGCATTACGCGGGTCGTCTTCGGGAATAGGATCAGGCGCTACATCGTAACTGCGTCTCCAAAGATGCACTTGTTCTTCACCGAATTTTTTCATGGTTTCGGCTTTGTTCAACCCTTGCAATTGTCCGTAATGTTTTTCATTGAGTCGCCAGCTTTTGTAAACAGGAATATAGAGCATATTCATCTCTTCCAAAGCCAAATTCAACGTTTGATTGGATCGTGTCAATGCAGAAGCGAAGGCTACTTTTGGTGCAAAATCAATAGACTTCAACCATTTTCCGGCTCGGTGTGCTTCTTGTAAGCCGTTTTCAGATAATTTAACATCTGTCCAACCGGTAAAGCGATTTTGTAGATTCCATTCACTTTCACCGTGTCTGAGTAAAACAAGTTTTAACATAATTACAAAAATTTTGAGGTGCAAAAGTACTTAATTTTAAGTATGAAATTATTATGTGTGATTTGTTTTTCTTCCGAAAAAAAACAGTAACTTTGTGCCGATTTTATGACATCACAAGAAGTATTAAAAAAATATTGGGGATACGCCAATTTCCGTTCCATGCAAGCTGAAATTATTCAGTCGGTTTTGGATGGAAACGATACATTGGGTTTGTTGCCCACGGGAGGTGGTAAAAGTATTTGCTATCAAGTTCCGGGCATTATGTTAGACGGATTGTGTTTAGTCATTACGCCGTTGATAGCCTTGATGAAAGATCAGGTGGATGGATTGAAAAAAAGGGGAATAGACGCTAAGTCAATTTATTCGGGCATGCATGCCAATGATATTGAAATCACTATAAATCAGGCGGTGAATGGTTTTTTGAAATTCTTGTTTGTGTCGCCTGAAAGGTTGCAGACAAAAGCTTTCATTGAAAATTTTAAATTAATGAAAATCGGGTTGATTGCTGTTGATGAAGCGCATTGTATTTCGCAATGGGGCTATGATTTTCGTCCGCCCTATTTACAAATCGCAGAAATTCGACCCTATCAACCGAAAGTCCCGATTTTAGCCTTAACAGCTACTGCTACACCTATGGTTGTCAAGGATATACAAAATAAATTAGATTTTAAAAAAGAGTGTGTTTTTCAAAAAAGTTTTGAGCGGAAAAATCTTTCGTATATTGCTATTTATGAGGAAAATAAATCGCGAAAATTGTTAGAAATACTACACAAAATATCCGGAACCGCCATCATTTATGTTCGCAGTAGAAAACGCACCAAAAGTATTGCTCAATTTTTGAGAGCAGAAGGCATTTCAGCCGAATTTTATCATGCCGGTTTGGATGTCGTTGAACGCGATAAAAAACAAAACCTTTGGATGCGAAATCAAGTGCGAGTGATGGTGGCCACCAATGCTTTTGGAATGGGTATCGATAAACCTGATGTGCGTTTGGTGATTCATATTGATATTCCCGATAATCCGGAAGCCTATTTTCAGGAAGCGGGGAGGGGAGGACGTGACGAAAATCCTGCTTATTCGGTGATTTTATGGGAAAAATCTGATATTATTGATTTGCAAAATCGTTTTGCAGAGAGTTTTCCCTCTTTGTCCACAATTCGGTCGGTATATAATGCATTAGGGAATTTTTTTCAGATTCCGGTTTATTCCGGCGCCGGACAATCGTATGATTTTGATATGGCATCATTTGTACAAACCTATCATTTAAAATCGGTGGAGGCATGGAATAGTATCAAATTTTTAGAGCGGGAAGGTTATATTTCTACCATCGATGCCGATCATTTAACCGAAGCCATTATGATTTGTTGCAGCCACGAGGAGTTGTATCGATTTCAAGTAGAAAATGCTCGTTTTGATCCTTTTATCAAATTTTTACTTCGTTCTTATAGCGGACTTTTTACCACTTTTGTAAACATCAATCACCGACAAATTGCCGCCAAAACCAATATTCCGGAAGAAAAAGTTGTGGCGATGCTTACAGAATTGAACCATTTGAAAATCATTTATTATCAACCGGAAACAAAAAATCCGAGAATAGTATATGTTTGTGAGCGTCTTTCTGAAAAAGATATTTATTTATCGAAGGAGGTGTATGAAAAACGTAAACAAGTGGCTCAAGATCGCTTGGATGCAATGATTAATTATGTGTCTAACGATAAAAAATGTCGTAGTTTGATGCTTTTAGAATGGTTTGGTGAAACCGACGCACAACGCTGCGGACGCTGCGATGTATGTAAAAATCGGAATCGTATTGAAGTGAATAAGATAGAATTTGATTATGTGGTTCAAAATATTAAACCAATTTTAATGTCTAAAGAATGTACACTCGAAGAAATGGTGAATTTAGTGCCAAAATTTAGACGTGAAAAAGTGATTAATGTAATTCGATGGTTATTGGAAAACGGAAAAATTATTGAAAAAATGGGACGATATTTATGGATTTCGAAAGAATAATGCATCAAAGATGGCTCTTTGCTTGTTTTTCGTATTTCGTAAAAATGAATTTTTTGTCTCAAGTTTATTATACCTTTGCTGATTCGTGTAAACACACAAAAATGTTTGTAAAGTGTTATAATGTAAAATATTAAAATTTAGAAAATCAAGATATATGTCATTGAAAGTTGGAATTAATGGTTTTGGAAGAATCGGTAAATTAGTGTTTCGACATATTTTCGGTCAAACAGATATGGAAGTAGTTCATATTAACGATAAAATGAACACACAATTAATGGCTCATTTGCTCAAATACGATAGTTTGCACGGGCGTTTTGATGTCGACATCTCTTTCGATTCTAATCATTTGTATGTTAATCATAAAGAAATTTTAGTCACCAATTTTCCCTCGCCGGAAGAAATTCCGTGGAGCAAAACCGATGTTGATATTGTTGTCGATTCATGCGGAAGGTTTAAAACGCGTCCGCTATTGGAAGGACATCTTCATAATGGTGCCAAAAAAGTAATTTTGAGTTGTCCGCCAGACGATAACTCAATTGAGCGGACGGTGGTCATGGGCGTTAATCATTCTACCATTCAACCCACCGATTTAATCATTTCAAACGCGTCTTGCACAACTAATTGTGTTGCATTGATGCTGAAAGTGGTGAACGAAGTATTCGGGTTTAAAAAAGGCTTTATGAATACCGTTCATCCCACCACCAACAACCAAAATTTGCAAGACGGTTATCATTCCGATTTTCGCCGCGCCCGCTCTGCCATCAGCAACATTATTCCGACTACATCCAGTGCCGTGAAAGCCACGCAGTTGGTGATGCCCGAAATGCGAGGCATTTTCGACGGTTTTGCAACACGCGTTCCTGTTCCCGATTGTTCGTTTGTGGAGCTGACTGCCGAAATAAAAAGCAACGTTAGCGTGGGACAAGTCAACGAAGCCTTTATGCATTATGCCAAAACCGAACTTAAAGATTACTTAGAATATACCGAAGATCCGATCGTTAGCAGCGACATTAACAACAACCGACATTCTGCCATTCACGATGCATTGGCAACCCGTGTTTTGGGCGGCGATTTAATTCAAATTCTCGGATGGTACGACAACGAATTTGGCTATTCTTCACGAATTGTCGATTTAATTCGATATATTTCGTAATATTCTATCAAACAAACATTTAACTACTTTATTAAAAATTGAATCATGGTCGAAATATTAGAATCAGATGCCTTAAAAGCCAACTTGTCGCAAACCAAAATCGGTGAAATCATCATTCCGCCCGAACATCAATGGTTTTTATCCATTTCCGAAAAATATTGGGGAATCCATAAACGGATGCAGGAGTTTATTAACGAGTTGCATCATCCCTATTCCAATAAAAAAGTGGTCATCGACCTATTGGTTTATGTGGCAATCAGCGATTTTTGGATTTATAAAGACCTGAATCCTAAGGATCAAGAACGTGCATTCAAAGATATTTTAGACATTTTCGATCAATTGTTAAAAGAGCATTTGCCCGACGAGTTTAACAAACATTTGGTGTACATTTTTTTGGATTTTTTCCCAAACAATTATGAAAGTTTGTCTGCTTTCGATAGCATTCCGAGTTTATATATTAAGGTGCTGGAAGATAATTTGGAAGAAAATCTGTTCAGCTATTTGAGCAACATCGGGTATTTCAAAAATGCGTTGAGCAAAGCTTCTGAAAATCCGAAAACCAATGGCGAAGTGATGGCGTTTATGCGAAAATTGGTACAAAAAAATATCAATTTTTGGGAAACAACCACTCGATTTGAACAATGGTATGCTGATAATCAATCGAAAATGTCGCACGATTATACCGCAACGGTACAATCGTTTGGAACGCCGTTTTTTAAAGATTTGTGGGAAAAATTCGACAGTGCAAAAGACTATGAATCTCTGTGCAACATGATTTTCACCTTTTCGGATGTGATGAACGCACTCCGCAAGAAAATTGACGATTTTGAAAAAGTTACCGAACAATTTTGCTATATTTTTTATCTGTTACATCTTCCGGGTGCTGTCTATCAACGGGAATATCTGTTGATTGAACTTAATAAAGTCATTAAACGTGTCAGCATTGATTTGAATGAAGATCAGTGTATTGAAGCTGTGGATGAGTTGTTTGTGCTTTTTGCAGATTTCAAAAAAAGCAACCTGAATTTGATTCTTGATTCAATTCAATATTTGGGTAAAGAGATTATCAATACGCAAAACAAAAAAATCATTCACCACTTTGAAGATCAGATTATTAAATTCGGTTTCATTGCACCTGGGATTGCGTATCTGACTAACGATTGGGAGTTGAAGGTGAATCCGTGCCATGTAAAAAATATTCGTGTTTGGTTGGAACTCATTGAATATGATCCTGAAACAATGAGTAAATTGTTGTCAGCGTTGATTATTCACCTGCGCATCGGCGGAATTTTTATTTTCGATACCGATTTTTTCCAAAAAGACATTACCAAGCTGCTTAATTCCAAAGTAGCTCCTATGTATAAGCAAATCAAACAGTTGACGAGAATTTTTCCGGTATATTTTAACGAAATCGGAGCAGAAGGACATTTACGTACCGTTTCTACCAAAGTGGATGAAATTTCGTATCGCAACGATAAATTGATCCATTTCTTACGCAAACAAGTTCATACAGAAGGAAATAACTCTCACATTCAAATCACACAAGAGGTGATCCGTTTTTGGTACGATTTGGACATGAAACGTTTGAAAAACATTGTTCCGCCCAACGTTTACGAAACGGTTGATGTTGGCAGCGAATGGGTTGTAGGCGTTCACGAAGTGTTGGTGAAAATTTGTACAAAAAACAAAATTTCGTTGGACGATTTGTTGGAGAAAGACAAAGACGAAGTTGCCGAATTGATTTCGCACATTCATCATGTCAATTGCAATGATGTTGAACGTGTTAGTTTGATCATCGAACTTTATCAACTGCTGAAAGAAAAATATATTTTTGAAACCAACAATATTTCGACCATCCTACATCGCTATCATTTTATTGAAAGCTCGGATGTGGAGTTGTTAGACCAATATTTAACCGAAGAAAATCATGTGGAAGCGTTGAAGCTGATTTATTCGTTTATGGTGAAATTGAACAACATCATTTTTGATCCGAAAAAGAGTGAAGGATGGGAAAATGTATTTTATAAACGCCACATTGCCTTTGGAATACCTTCAATGTACGGCTATTATAAAGAGGAAAAATTTGATGCTTTGGGACTTACATTCCGCTTGGAACGCATTGCCTCCATTTTAATCACAAATATCATAGAATCCATTAATACAGAATATTTTACGCTGAAGACTTTCAAAGATATTTATTCGGTGATGGAATATATGCGACAAGGTTTAAGTTTGGACGGCATCTATAATCAAGGTTTCGATTCACACCTTAAAATGTTGAAATACAGTTTAACTTCGGGCTGTTTTACGATTAAACAATACATCAACATTTTCCAATTTATGGAGGCGAGTTTGAAAGAAATCACCAACAGCTATTTCATTCGTCCTTACGAGCAACTGCTACACACCATTATTCCGCAATATTTGACCACGCAAGAACGTGAAGAGAAAAATATGAATAAGGTGATTGTGCAAAAATCGGAGATTTTTTATCGCGAATTGCTCTCATCGGCATTCATTATTCAACCGTTGGATAATTTAATCGGTGAAATATTGAACAACTTGCGAAGACAAATCAATGTTTTGTCGGACAGCGAGTTGCAGGGAATTATGTCGTATGACCCCGAATTGACGGTCAGTCCGATTTACGCCGAAACGCCCAATATTGATAATCAGGTATTTTTGGGATCCAAAGCCTATTATTTGAAAACATTGTTTTTGAAAAATTATCCCGTTCCACCGGGGTTTGTACTCACTACCGAAATTTTTAGACGGCTGAACTCAATTTTGAAAGTTCCGGCTTTAACTACTGAAATCAATCAGATAGTAAAAAGTAACGTTGCTGAATTGGAACGCATTACAGGAATGAAATATGGCGATCCGACCAATCCGCTGTTGCTGAGTGTTCGTTCGGGAGCCGCCATATCGATGCCGGGTGCAATGAACACCTTTTTGAATGTAGGTTTGAACGATGAAATCACCGAAAAACTCAGTCAAAAAGACAATTTTGGTTGGACTTCGTGGGATTGCTATCGCCGTTTGTTACAAACGTGGGGCATGTCGTATGGCTTGGATCGTAACGATTTCGACCAAATCATCATCAATTACAAACAGAAATATAATGTTTCGCAAAAGTTGGAGTTCAAACCGGCAATGATGCGCGAGATTGCTTTTGCTTACAAACAATTGCTGATTGATAACAACATTCATTTTGAAGAAGATCCGTTTGAACAGTTGAAAACTGCCATCGTTTCGGTATTCAACTCGTGGGATACACCGCGTGCCAAAGTTTATCGGTCGCACATGAAAATTGCAGACGAATGGGGAACCGCCGTCATTGTGATGAAGATGATTTTCGGCAACTTGCATCGTGAATCAGGATCGGGCGTTGTTTTTACGCACGATGTTCAAGATACGGAAGACGTTATTAATCTGACGGGCGATTTTTCGTTCATCAGCCCAGGAGAAGACATTGTAGCCGGTTTGGTTAATACGTTACCTATCAGCGAAAACCAACGTTTGAAATATTATCACAACTGTCAGGTTTCGTTGGAATCGGCTTTCCCGAATATTTATAATCGGTTGCGGGAAATTGCAAAACAAATGGTTGAAACACATGGATTTAGTCATCAAGAAATTGAATTTACATTTGAAACATCTCAACCCGAAGATCTGTTTATTTTGCAAACCCGAAACATGAATACCACTAAGAAAAGCTCGATGGAAGTTTTTGCGGCTCAAGAGCATGAAATGGTGCGTGTGGGCGGCGGCATCGGTATCGGAAATCGTGTAATTAATGGATTGACCGTGTTTGACTTAGGTGATGTAGCCATGTTAAAAGTGAAATTTCCCGACCAGAAAGCCGTGTTGGTGCGACCCGATACCGTTCCGGACGACATTGAAATCATCTTCGAGTGCGAAGGCTTGCTGACCGGCAAAGGCGGATCGACTTCGCATGCAGCCGTTACAGCCGCTGCTTTGGGAAAAATCGGAGTTGTGAACTGCAACGACATGATCGTTTACGAAAAACAGAAAAAATGTGTCATCACCGGACACGAATTTCAACTTTTCGACCCCATTGCCATCGACGGTGCCAACGGCATTATTTACAAAGGAAACTATCCAATCAAAGTTCAAGAATTGTAGCATTAAAGAAAAAATCAAATAGTTATCATCAAAAAATTATTCATTAAAAATTGTAGTTATGATTAGCATTAATGAAAAGAAACTCTTAGGTATCAATGGTTTAGGACGCATTGGTAAACTTTCGTTGTGGTATCACCTGATTTCACGAAAATTTGATGGCGTTGTCATCAATGTCGGACGTGAAGTGGGAAAAAGTCTGGAAGACTTGGTGCAAACCATTATCACCGACTCCACGTATGGTTCGTTGCAATTTTTTGTAAACGGAAGAGCAGGGAAACCGCTCAACATCGAAATTACCGACCAAGAGCAACAAATTATTACCATAGACGGTTTTCCGATAAAAGTGTTATCGAAAGAACGTAATCCGCAGAACATCAATTGGAAAGATGAAGGCGTTCGCGTTGTTGTTGATTGTACGGGAAAATTTTTAGATCCCACCATTCCGGCAACCGATCCTAAAGGAAGCATTTTGGGACACTTGAATGCCGGAGCCAGCAAGGTGATTTGCAGTGCACCGTTCAAAATGAAAAATGAACCCGTCGGAGAACCATTTCCGACTTTGATTTACGGTATTAACCACACTTGTTTTGATCCGTTGCATCATAATGTTATTTCGGCAGCCAGCTGCACCACCACCGGATTAGCGCACATGATGAAACCACTGCTCGAAGACAAAGAAACCTGCAATGTTTTAACAGCATCATTATCAACCGTTCATGCAGCAACCAATACACAAAGCGTTTTGGATTCTGTTCCGTCTGCAGGCACCAAAGATTTGAGAAAAAATCGTTCGGTATTGAATAACATCATTTTGTCTTCAACCGGTGCTGCCAAAACATTGGAAAAAGTGATTCCGCAAGTCATTCATTTTGGTTTTATGGCAGACTCGATTCGCATCCCGACTACCACCGTTTCGTTGATTGCATTGAACATTACCTTCAGCTCGCGAATGGACGAAAATAGTATGCCTTACATTAGCGGCGATTATATTCGCAACATTTACAAAATGGCCGAAAAAGGCAATCAAAACGGATTGTTGTTCTACTCGGCAAAACAAAATGTATCTGCCGATTTGATGGGAAAACCTGCCGCCATCGTTATCGAAGGCAATGAAATTCATACTCGTACAGGATTTTTGAAAGTGCCGTCAGAGATTTTGGCAGCCGCCGGAATACAAAATATTCAAGACATCAATATTCCCGTTACCCACGCCAAAATCATGGGTTGGTACGATAACGAATTTGGCAGTTATGTCAATTGCTTAGGTCACTTGACAGAATATGTGGCTTCACACATCGATTAATCGCTTGGTGTGATTTGCTTTCAAAAATTGTACTTTTGCAGTCGTAAACAACTGCTTATTAAATAAATTGTCTGAAAAACAGTTGTGATTTGCTTTCAAAAATTGTACTTTTGCAGTCGTAAACAACGCTGTATCTAACTATTTGTTTAGAAGTAAAAAAGAACGTGAAATATGGATTATATGGAAAAAGAAACTTTTAAAATTCTGTAATTAAAAATAAGAGAGCGACACCAATTAGATGCCGCTCTAGGGGGGTTCCGGCCATCTCTTTCGAGGTTGACCGGTACCGCCGGCAAAAGTAATACTATTTTTTAAACAAAAAACAAGTTGTGATTTGCTTTCAAAAATTGTAATTTTGCAGTCGTAAACAACGGGTGAATTGTTGGAACTTTAACGCTCACTGAGATAGAGAAGCCCGGTATTAGTGAGCGAAACGACACCGTGAAACGGGTATGCTACAGTTATCGGTTGATGCGGAGTTATGTGCGATATTATTTAAAATACACTCCCGATGTGATGGATAAAATGAGTGTTAGGCAGCTTACAGAGGCCTTTCAAGATGTGCTTTTTGTTAGGAGCAGACGGTCGAGATTTGAGCCGGAGGAGTGATAGATTAAAAAACCTTTTTGAAAATAGAATAAAAGAGATATAACAAATAGAGCACAATGGATGCTATCATCAAGCCAAAGAGATCGAAACAATAGGCTATGAAGCAGATTTCAAGTAGTAAAATCGTTAAGACCACCCATTTTGTTAAAGAAGGGAAAAACGAATAACAAATTATAAAAACCAATAAAGAACACATAATTTTTTGATTTAAAAATTTTCGGCAAAGGTAAAAAAAACATATAATGAGCGATAATACCGTAAAATATTCTATTCAGATTATTGATCAATTTGGCAAAGTTCTTGAAAAATTTTATAAAGGGATTGATGGAGCAACCGAGAAAGTTGAAAAATTTGATAAAACGATAAGTAAGCAAAAAAAAGACCCTTTTAATACACAAAAAAGGTCGCTTTCCGAGCTGAGAGAAAATGTAAAACGTTATCAAACAGCAGCCGAAAATTCGTTCCGTTTGGATCATATAAAAAAATACAACAAGCTGATAGAGGCGACCCAAAAAAAGATAAAAAACATAGAAGATGCTGCCGAAACATGTAAACAGCGTACAGAAGATATGTTTGACGAGAAAGGAGTTGTGATTTGCTTTCAAAAATTGTACTTTTGTAGTCGCGGTAATAACCATTATGGAAATTGAAGAAAAGATTGCATCTTGATTACCGATTTGTTCAGAAACATTGAAAATGGATTGGCTCTGATAGAAAAATTGTTACGCAACAAATATTCAATTGTATTTTTCGGCATTTGAGAGGAAATGTACAATCTTTATTTTAATTCTTTGAAATAGAGTAAATTAAAAACGCTGCAAGTTGAAACCGTCTGTTTTTATGCTTACTTAAAAACTTCATCTGTCTAATTGTCAGATCATAAAAAATGGCAAAACTTTTGATAAAGGGCGACCGCAAACTTTGAAAAAAGATTTGCGGTTTTTTTATTGCTATATAATTAATAATTAAAGATATATGAACGAAGAAAAACAAAACAACGAGGCTTTTGACGAGCTGTCGGATTCACAAAATGAGTCAACGGAAAATGTAGTCGAGCCAACAAAGGAAGAAAAACAGGAGCCGGAACAAAAAAAATCGAGAAAAGAGAAACGTCAGCAAAAACAAGTCGAAGAATTGGAGAACAAAGTAGCTGAATTGAACGACAAATATTTACGTCTTTTTTCGGAATTTGATAATTATCGCAAACGTACAGCCCGCGAAAAAATAGAAATGAGCAAAACGGCTTCTGAAGGTTTGATTCAAGATCTTTTGCCGGTTCTTGACGATATGGAACGTGCTTTGGTGAATATTCCCGAAGTGGAACAAAACAAAGAACTTCGTCAAGGGGTGGAACTCATCTTTTCCAAATTTTTGAAAATATTGGAAAACAAAGGTTTGAAAGCTATTGAAGCCAAAGGTTTGGATTTTGATACCGATTTTCATGAAGCCATCGCCAAATTTCCGGCACCGACGCCTGAACAAAAAGGTAAAGTAATTGATGATACTGTGCGTGGTTATATGCTGAATGATAAGGTGATACGTTTTTCAAAAGTGGTAGTCGGAGAGTAATCATTTCCATTTGTTAATGGAACCTTTGGTTGTCAAAAAATCAACGCGATTTTTTCAGCCATACAACAATTAACTTGTAACAACTCAACATGAAACAAAAAAAAGTAATGTTATGGAAAAAAGAGATTATTATGAAGTGTTGGGCGTGGACAAAACTGCCGATGCCGATACAATAAAAAAAGCATATAGAAAAAAAGCCATTCAATTTCACCCCGATAAAAACCCGGGAGATAAAGAGGCGGAAGAAAAGTTTAAAGAGGCAGCCGAAGCCTACGAAGTGTTGAGCAATCCTGACAAAAAGGCACGTTACGATCAATATGGTCATGCCGGATTGAGTGGTGCTGCCGGTGGCGGATTTTCGGGCGGTGGCATGTCGATGGACGACATCTTCTCAAATTTTGGAGATATTTTCGGCGACTTGTTTGGCGGCGGTTTTGGCGGCGGATTTCGTTACAGTACTCGCGGCGGCGGCAGCGGTCGTCGTCCTATGTCACAAGGTTCCAACTTGCGCATTAAGGTAACGTTGACTTTGAAAGAGATAGCTGAAGGCGTAACCAAAAAAATCAAAGTTCCAAAATATGTAACTTGCAGCCATTGTGGCGGCACCGGAGCGAAAGATGCTCAAAGTTTTAGCACTTGTTCAACGTGTCATGGAACAGGTCAGGTGCATCGGATGCAAAATTCGATTTTCGGGCAGATGCAAACAGTTTCGGCTTGTCCGCATTGTGGCGGTGAAGGTAAAACCATTACCAGCAAATGTACGCACTGCATGGGCGAAGGCATCGTCAAGGGCGAAGAGGTGGTTACGATAGAAATTCCGAAAGGTGTAGCCGAAGGAATGCAAATGTCGGTTAGCGGCAAAGGCAATGCGGCACCGCGTGGCGGCTATCCGGGCGATTTGCT
Source organism: Bacteroidales bacterium (assembly GCA_028710155.1). Lineage (GTDB taxonomy): Bacteria > Bacteroidota > Bacteroidia > Bacteroidales > WRLA01 > WRLA01. Next base: position 36,459 of record JAQUSR010000004.1, read on the forward strand.
CGTGCTGATTCACGAAGCCGAACATCCCGATTTAGTTCGTGACGGAGCCAATCTTTTGTACGAGAAATATTTAACAATACCTGAAGCTGCTTTAGGAACTACCATCGAAGTGCCAACCATTGATGGAAAAGCACGGGTGAAAATTGAACCCGGAACACAACCCGGAAAAGTGTTACGCTTGCGTGGAAAAGGTTTACCGGTGTTTAGAGGTTATCAGAATGGCGATTTATTGGTCAGTATCAATGTTTGGATTCCCAAAAAATTGACAGACGAAGAGAAAAAAGCGATGGACTTGTTTAAAAATTCTAAGAATTTTACGCCCAATCCTTCCAAAGAGGAAACCACATTTTGGCAACGGATGCGTGAAGCCTTTCAGTAATTTTTAAATCGCTGAATCATTATTTTTTTCAATATTTTTTATGTCGGAATTTCCCAACTGGCTCTCTCGCACTCAATTGCTTTTAGGCGATGAGTCGCTTCAAAAACTGCAACAATCGCATGTTTTAGTGGTTGGATTGGGCGGGGTAGGAGCTTATGCTGCCGAACAGTTGTGTCGCAGCGGAATCGGATCTATGACCATTATTGACGGCGACATCATTAATGAAACCAATCGCAATCGCCAATTGTTAGGATTGAAGAGTTTGGAAGGTTTGGGAAAAGCCGAAATGATGGGGCAACGTCTGTTGGATATTAATCCGGAATTGCAACTGACAGTGTTGTCTGAATACATTCGCGATGAACGAATGATCGATATATTGCGTTCACAACCATTTGATTATATTATTGATTGCATTGATACCATTTCACCAAAACTTTACCTGATGTTGCATGCCGTTGCGTTAAAAATTCCGATTGTCAGTTCGATGGGCAGCGGCGGAAAAACCGACCCGATGAAAATTCGTATCGGCGATATTTCCGAAACGGAAGGCTGTGCATTAGCACGGGTGATGCGAAAACGATTGAGAAGTCATGGTGTCGAAAAGGGCATCAAGGTTGTTTGGTCGGCAGAACCGGTTGATCCGAAAGCCGTTGTTGTTACCGAAGGCGAGTTTAACAAAAAATCGAATGTAGGCACTATCTCCTATATTCCGCCATTATTTGGCGGTATTTTAGCAAGTGTTGCCATCCGCGATTTGATTCATTAAGGTATAGGAATAAAGAATACCAAGTCACTGAAAAAGCGATAATAAGGTTACATTTTTTTTCAGTGCAAAAAAAAATCTTAATTTGTCACAAAAACCGATCTTTGTCCGACTTATTATTGATTTTAGATAAAAAAAAGCAGTGGATACTTTCGACATCACATATCAAGAGAACTATTTAAAAATGTTTCGTCTAGCCAATAAGATGGTGAATGATGAAGATGTTGCCAAAGATATTTTACAAGAAGTTTTTATTAATTATTACGAAAAGTCGAAAAAAGAACACCACATTGATCATTGCACGGCATGGTTGATGCGAGCCGTAGTTAATAAATGTATCGATTTTATTAAATATCAAGCAAAATTTTCAAAAATTGATACGCTTGATTCCATTTTAGATGATGAAGCCTCTAGCCAAGAACATGATATTTATTATTTACGATTGGCTTTATCGCAATTAAAACCCCGAGAAAAGACGTTAGCCGTTTTATATAGTGAAGGACATTCTTATCAAGAGATTTCGCAAATAACCGGAATAAAAATGTCGTCTGTGGGGAAATTATTATCACGATCGTTAGATCAGCTCAAAGAACAACTTAAAAAATTAAATTATGAAATGTGTGAGTAACATTCTTTTGCAAAAATATTTGGATCACGAAACAACGTTGCAGGAAAATATCCAAATTGAAAACCATTTAGCTTCGTGTACTCATTGTGCCACTAAGTTGAAAGAGCGACAACAATTGACTCGTCTGCTCAAAAAAACGATGTCGTCAATGGATGAGAAAATGGTTGAAATCCCGAATTTTGATCCGAATAAGAAATATGATAAAATAAAGAAAAACAATAAATTAAAGATATTTATTTATACCGTTTCTTTAGCTGCAGCTTGTTGTTTAATAACATGGATTTTTTTACCGGCTCTTTCATCTTCAGAAAATGTGCCAACCGAAGATTATTATCTCATATATAACGTAGAAGGGGAGTTTGATGCCAATCGTCCATTATTGGAACAAGAATATCAGTTTCATGTAATGAATCAAGTAGAAAAAGACAAATAATAGATCAATAAACATTTAAAATCAAATGCATTATGAAAAATTTAAAACAAATATTAACATTAACTTTCCTGATGATGTCTATGGTCATCATTTTTGCACAGGAAGGATTTGTTCCGCAAGATTTGTTAAGCGATCAAATTTGGATGGACGGACAAACGCGGAATGTTTTCGGATACCCTACTACACGAATGTTTGGTAACGATAATATATCTAACGAACGTTATCACGGTTTTCGATTTTCATCAGAAGTGAGCGGCGGCATGTTGTCGGTAACCAATGTGGGATATGTGGCTTTTGAAGATATTTTGAAAGATTTGCAAAAGGCGTGGAATCGCAACAACATCAGTTTTCCGGTTCAGAAATATTTGGAAGATAGTTTGCGTCAAATTTCGGGTGGAGGCTTTATCTACGTGTATATCGAGCGTCCTAAAGAAGATGCTGCCAATTTGAAATATTTTTTTACTGTTGTTCGCGATCAAAACGACCAAAAAAAGTTTTATGAGTTTCAATTTCCACGTCAATCACCGCAATTGGTCGGAGGAAAAGGTAATTGGTGGAATTATTATGTGATTCCGATGGCAAAAATTCCTGAATATCCTTTTTATATCTATATCAATGACAAACAAACGGAAGACTTGTCTGATTTTAAATTCCGTATCGACTCACCGGCTTTTTGGGAACAAGTGGTTAAAACTGTTCGATTAGTTCCTGATGAAACCTATGCTCAAGATAATCAATGGAATAAAATATTTTCTTCCTATACGGATACGTTGGGCGGAAAAGCTATCGGAAAACGGAAAACGTTGCAGGTGCTTCCCGATGGTTCGGCTGTGGTGAGCCATACCAACAAAAATTTTT
>JAQUSR010000005.1 GCA_028710155.1 Bacteroidales bacterium
ACAACGTTTTATCTTCTTATTCAATAACTTATAATTTCGTTGATGCGTTTTGTGCGAAAGGTTTGAATCCGACAAAAATATCAATGATTCTTTTTAGTTTTGTACTGCGTCACGATTTCATTATTTGCCGCTATCACTGCCCTTCCAAAATGCTTTTTTCTTGACCGTTTTTTACATCGCGAATCCACCACAAACCGGTGCCGACATCTTTTATATTATTGATTACCAACGACAATTTTCCATTACTTTCTTTCATTGAACAACCTTTCGGATGTTTTTGAATGTAGGCAATGATATTCATAAACAAAGACGAATTATAAAAATCGGAATTTTGATTGGCAACAAACCAAATCACCATTTTTTGTTGTTTCAAAGCAATACGTTCCATACCTAACGTTTTAGCTTCCCAACGCATACGAATGGCATCAAACAAACCGACCGCTTGAGGAGGAATTACGCCGAAACGATCTCGCAAACGGTCAATAAACCCCTTCAAGGCTATCTCATCTTCTACTTTATCCAACTCTCGATACAAAGATAAACGTTCTTGCGAATTTTCTACATAATCATCTGGCAACATGATTTCCATATCGGTTTCAACGGCACAATCAGCTACAAAAATTTGTTCAGAGTTATCTTTATCGTCTTTATATAATTCGGAAAATTCCTCCAATTTCAACTCTGTAATCGCTTCATTTAAAATCTTTTGATACATTTCAAATCCAATAGTCGAAATAAAACCGCTTTGCTCGGCTCCCAAAATATTTCCGGCACCACGAATATCTAAATCTCGAAGTGCGATATATAAACCACCGCCTAAATTGGAAAATTCTTCAATGGTTTGCAATCGTTTTCTGGCTTCATCGGTAAGCACCGATAGCGGAGGAGCCAATAAATAGCAAAATGCCCGTTTATCAGACCTGCCGACACGACCGCGTAATTGATGCAAATCGGACAAGCCAAAATGGTGTGCATCGTTGATAATGATTGTATTAACATTCGGAATATCTAATCCGGATTCCACAATTGAGGTGCAGACCAACACATCATACCGCTCGTCAATAAAATCCTGCATTATCTCTTCCAACACCTTACCGTCCATTTGTCCATGTCCGATTGCAATTCGCACATCAGGACACAAACGTTGAATCAAACCGGCAACCTCTTTGATATTTTGAATCCGATTATTGATAAAAAACACTTGACCTCCACGCGATACTTCCGCTAAAATTGCATCGCGAATGATCTCTTCGCCAAATGTATGCAATTCTGTTTGAACAGGTTGCCGATTCATTGGCGGCGTGTTGATGACCGATAAATCTCGGGCTCCCATCATCGAAAACTGCAACGTTCGCGGAATGGGTGTTGCCGTCAACGTGATGGTATCGACATTGACTTTCAAATTTTTCAATTTTTCTTTGGCAGCAACACCGAATTTTTGTTCTTCATCAACGACTAAAAGTCCCAAATCTTTAAATTCCACATCTTTACCCAACAATCGATGCGTGCCGATCAAAATATCCACTTTACCCGCTTTTACATCTTGGAGCGTATTTTTGATTTGTTTAGAGGTTTTAAAACGGCTGATATATTCTACGCGACACGGTAAATCGCCTAATCGATCTTTGAAAGTATTGTAATGTTGAAAAGCTAAAATGGTGGTAGGCACTAATACGGCGGCTTGTTTGCTATCTGCCACCGCTTTAAAACATGCTCGAATGGCTACTTCTGTTTTTCCAAAACCCACATCACCGCAAATCAATCGATCCATCGGAGCTTCCGACTCCATATCTTTTTTTACTAACTGCGTGGCTTTCAATTGGTCGGGTGTATCTTCGTAAATAAACGATGCCTCCAACGCATGTTGCAAATATGTATCGGGCGTAAAAGCAAACCCCTTCGAAGCTTTTCGTTTAGCATAAAGTTGAATCAACTCACGTGCAATGTCTTTAACTTGACTTTTAGCTTTATTTTTGGCTTGCTGCCATGCTTGCGAGCCTAATCGGCTTAATGTGGGTGGTGTTCCGTCTTTTCCAACAAATTTGGAAATTCGATGCAACGAATGAATGCTCACGTATAATACCGCGTGATTTTGATATAAAATACGGGCTGTCTCCTGCTTACGTCCGTTGTTATCAATCACTTCCAAACCATCAAATTGCCCGATTCCATGATCGACATGTGTAACATAATCGCCTCGTTTTAATTCATACAACTCTTTGATGGTCATAGCTTCACGACCTGACATATTATCTCTAAGCTTGACTCTTTGATAACGACCAAAAATTTGATGATCGGTAAAACAAGCTATTGGAATATCTTCATCCACAAATCCGCCATGCAACGCAAATGTTTCCATGGGAAAATTATCGATTTGCAACGGTATTTCAGAGAACTCCGCATCTTCCAAAATGGCTTTCAGCCGCTTGATTTGTGACGGTGTTTCTGAAAAAAACAGGGTCGGAATCTTTTTTTGTTGATGTTCGGTTAATGTCTTCGCTAAAAGTTTGAAATTCTTATTAAACTCAGGCTGCGCTATCGTGTGAAAAGCAATTTCATCGCCTTTAATCAAATTCTGATTGCCGAATTGCAAGAGACGAAATCGAGAAACCGCCTTCAAAAACTCTTGTCCGGTTGAATATAAAGCTATCGGATTCAAATGTTTAACATTTCCCGTCAAAGTTTCAAAAGTTTTTTGTGCTTCTTTCATCAAGTGATCTAAAACTTCGGAGGTATATTGCACATCGTTGATCCAAATAACCGAACGATCGGGCAAAAAATCCCAAAACGGCACCTGTTTTTCAACAGCATCAACATCTTGAATATTGGGAACAATCACCGCTGTTTTCAATGATTCAATAGAAAGTTGCGTAGAAGGATTGAAGGTGCGAATACTTTCAATTTCATCATCAAAAAATTCAATACGATAGGGATGATCGTTGCCAAACGAAAAAATATCTGCCACGCCTCCACGAACACTGAATTGCCCCGGCGTTGTTACAAAATCAACACGTTCAAAGCGAATCTCTTCCAAAAGATGATATAGCGTTTCCGTATCCAATTTTTCAGATACTCGCAAATTGATGCAATCGTTGCGTAATTGTTTAAGGCTAATAACCTTTTCGTTTAACGCTTCGGGATAGGTTACTATGGCCAATTGTTTGCCTAACGAGCTGATTTTTCGCAACACCTCTGCCCGCAACACAACATTGGCATTTTCTTGTTCTTCAACACGATAAAAACGCTTATACGATTTCGGAAAAAACAATATGCGCCGTTTTTCAAACGGCATTTTCGTCTCTTCAAACAATTGTTCTAAATCGTTGTAAAAATATCCGGCAGTTTCTTTATCCGGCAAAATAAATAAATGAATGCCTTGATGTTCGCTCCAAACGGCTGCAGCACGCAATGCCAATGCCGATCCGTTTAGCCCGCTCAACCACCATTTTCCGTGTGTTTCGTTTTTCAGAAAACAAAGCAGTTGTTCAAAAGATGCTCCGAAATGAAAAAGAGCTATTAATTCTTTGGGAGACATTGAATCTTTTTTATTTCTTTTTTTCCTTTTTCGTTGTCAAATATTTATAAATATTTAACCAATTTAAATCCCATTCGATACGGCAGTAGTTTATTTTTCGGATACATACGCAAAGCAAAATCGTAAACTCCCGCTTTGGGCAACGGAATGTTGCATTTATACATATAACGATCGTCCGATAAAAGAGTTGCCGTCATCTCGGTTTTAAATAAAATTTTGTCGATTTGATCTTTTTCTTTGTTGGCAAAAAGAACTTCAATTCCAACATCTTCAGACGTTAATCCTGCCAAATCCAAGACCACGTTTCCTTCAAAATTTTCGCCCAAAGAGAGTGCTTTTTGCATCAAATCGGGCATCGAAATATCAAGTACTGAAATTTGGTTCCATGCCTCTTCAACACGTTGCTTCCATGTTGCCAAAGCGATGGCGTTTTCAAATTTATGATCACACAATTGTTGTGATGAATTCTCTAATCGACTGTAATACTTCGTTCTATATTCATCCAACATACGTTTCATGGTAAAACGCGGCGTGATTTTAGTAAATGTATTTCTGACATGTTGCAACCAACGTGTGGGAACGCCTTTTTCGTTGCGATCGTAAAAAAGCGGAGCAATTTCCTTTTCAATTAGGCGATAGATGGTGTCGGCATCCAACTCATCTTGATATTGTTGGCTGGTATAGGTGCGTTGTTCGGGTAAAGCCCAACCTGCTCCTTCTTGATAACCCTCTGCCCACCAACCGTCTAAAACGCTTAAATTCAACGTTCCGTTCATCACTGCTTTTTCGCCCGAAGTTCCCGATGCTTCCAACGGTCGAGTGGGCGTATTCATCCAAATATCGACACCGCTGATGAGATATTTGGCAAGCTCCATATCGTAATTTTCTACAAAAACAATTTTCCCTACAAAATCGGGCATTTTTGAAACGGTAACAATTTGACGAATCAAACTTTTGCCACCCTCGTCGTGCGGATGGGCTTTGCCGGCAAAAATAAACCGAACGGGACACATCGGATTATTAATAATTTTATTCAATCGTTCCAAATCGTTGAACAACAATCCGGCTCTTTTGTAAGTTGCAAAACGGCGTGCAAAACCAATCGTCAACGCTTGTGCATTCAGCGATCCTTTCAACCGTGTTACGTATTTCGGGTCGTCTTGTCGCGAAATCACCTCTTGGGTAATGCGTCCTACAATATGATTCAACATCTCTTGTTTCGACAAATTGAGCATCTCCCACAATTTTTCGTCGCTCACCGAACCGATTTTTTCCCAAAAATGTTCATTCGATTGATCAGACAGAAAGTCGTTGCCAAAGGCAGTTTTAAACAATTGTTGCCAACGCTCGTTGGTCCAAGTATAATAATGAACGCCGTTGGTCACATGACCGATGTGAATTTCGTCAGCAAAATAGCCGGGGAACATACCTTTGAACATTTCGCGAGAAACGCGTCCGTGAATTTTGGAAACGCCGTTGACCTCTTGCGATAAATTGATGGCTAAAACGCTCATTGAAAAGCGTTGCGAAGGATCATTTTCAACAAAACGTCCTAAATTCATAAAATCGTTCCACGACAAATTCAACCGTTCGGGATAATGAGAGATGTATGTTCGCAACAAATCTTCGGGAAACGAATCGTGTCCGGCAGGAACCGGCGTATGAGTCGTAAACAACGATGAAGCGCGCACCACCTCTTTTGCTTGTCCGAAAGTCAATTTCCGATCACGCATCAGCAAATTCATCCGCTCGATGCCGATAAAGGCAGCATGACCTTCGTTGCAATGATAAATATCGGGATGAATGTCCATGGCGTTCAAGGCACGAATGCCGCCAACACCGAGTAACAACTCTTGTTTCAGTCGGTTATCCAAATCTCCACCATATAGTTGATGCGTCACGCTTCGATCTTCGGGAATATTTTCATCAATATCGGTATCTAACAAAAACAACGGCACACGTCCGACATCCACCCGCCATATTTTTGCCGTCAAATGTCTGCCCGGCAACGCGTTGGTAATTGTAATCCATTTTCCGTTTTCATCGCGAACGGGAATCAGAGGCAAATGGCTGAATTTTTGAGGCACATACTCTTCAATTTGGTCACCATTGGCACTCAAACGTTGTTGAAAATAGCCGTAACGATATAATAATCCGACTCCAACAATATCCACATTGCAATCGCTGGCTTCTTTCAAATAGTCGCCGGCCAAGATTCCCAAACCGCCCGAATAAATTTTCAACGTGTTATCCAAGCCATATTCCATGCTGAAATAGCCGATTTTTTTACCGCATTTATGATTGCCTTCTTGCATATAGGCATCAAATTCTTGCTCAATACGCAGCAAATTTTCCACAAATTGCGAATCTTTCTCCAACCTATTCCAATGTTCAACCGTTAACGACTCGATAAGCGTAATCGGGTTGTGTTTGGCTTCGTCCCACAAGTGAGCGTCTATGCTTTTAAACAATTCGATGGCTTCCCAATGCCACGACCACCACAAATTTTTCGACAATTTCAACAAACCGGAAAGTTTTCGCGGAATGATGGGGTTAATCAGCACTTTTCGCCATTCATTTTGTTCTGAAGTATGAATTTGAGGCGTGGCTATATGTTCTTGATAAAGTTTGATTACAAAACGTTCGGTACGTCCGCTGCGTTTTTTCTCAGCTATTTCCCACGCTTTGTAATAGTTGTCCATAAAGTTATTCCAAACCAAACGTGTGGCAATGGTGTAGGCTTGTTGATGAGAAACCGCCATCTCTTTGGGCGAAAGTTTGGCATAATCGGCAATGATTTGAGATAAGACTTTTACGTTGGCATCGTAGTTATTGCGATGATATTCCAAAACGACTGCTCCTTGCGGTAAATCGTTGGCCGATGCTTGCAACCATTTTCCAAAACCGGTCAGTTGTGTCGTAATAGTCGGAATTGAAAAAACGAGACTGCATTCCGGAGCGTTGCCCCACGGTTCATAAATGGAGGGAAAAACGGTAACATCCATTCCGATAATCACATCCAAATAATCCATATTGAAAATGCCGTCTTTGCCGTCCAAATAAGCACTGGTGAAAATAACTTTTACTTTGCTATCCGGAGTATTCCACAAACCTTTGTTTTTCAATTGAGAAAGCACTTTGTCGTGCTCTTCGTCGAAGAGGCTGTGGGTTAAAAAATCGTCTGTAACAGGATGGTCGAAATCGGGATGTTCGATACGTTTTAACAAACGGTTTCTGGCACCCAATTGATTGTTCGACAGCATAATCCAAACAATAATTTCTTTGTCGGACTGCGGTTTATTTTTCAATTCATCCAACGCATCAATCAATTGGTTGATGCCGCGGTTTACAAACTCGTATCGACCGCTGTGCAAGACAAAAAGCGCATCATCCGAAACTTTTTGGCACATCAATCCTTCGGCAACCGCCTTCAGTCGTTGACGCGATTCGTTGCGTTTTTTGGTATAATCGTTTCCTTTGGGAACATACGTTAAATCAACTCCGCTTGGGGTGATTACATCGGGCAAAACGTTCAAAAAATGTTCACACTCCGTAGCAGTTAAATTAGACACCGTTGTAAAAACATCGGCATTAGAAGCAGCATTGCGTTCTAACGAAAATTTGGCGGCAACGCCCAAGTCATACGCTGTTTTCACCGGTTCGTATTGTTTCATATTGCCATACAAATCCCAACCTTTTTCGGTAATGGCACGACCCAACACTGTGGCATGGGCAACAAAAACAGTAGCCACTTCCGGCGTATGCTCTTTGAGGTATAAAATTCCGGCACCGGTCAACCAATCGTGAAATTGAGCCGTTACTAAGATGTTTTTATTTTGTTGAAAGTGTGTGAAACTGTCGAGGAGCATTCCGGCAGCATATCCAAACAACGCGGGTTCAATGTAATCCCACTGACCGGAGATGGAATCCAATCCGTATTTTTCCCATAATTGAGCAAAAATATCGTTCTTTTTGGAAAAAAGTGTGGTAAAATCAATCAACACCGAAATGGCGTTTTCGGCATCTTTCCACCGACCGATTCTAATTGGCAGACCGCTGGTTTTCAATTGTTTTTTCCACTCGGGAAACAGCGTTGTATCTTCAACAAAAAAGGGATTTTGGGTATTATCTTTTAAGATGTCGGGTCCGACAAAAATATAATGGTCGTTAAATTTTTTGACCATTTCCACCGCTTTTGTAGCTAAAGCTGCATAAATGCCGCCATTTTTGTTACAAACTTCCCAACTAACTTCAAAAATATAGTCGGACTTCACATTTTCTATCATAAAACACTTAATATTAATTTATTACAAATTTTCCTTATTTTAATAAGGGGTGCAAAGGTACTTTTTTTTATTAAAATTGTGATGATTCTTCAAATTTCTCAATAAAAACCGCCGTTATGAAAATAACGTATGGATAAATGTTTGGAATAAAGATGAAAAATGAATAGAGTTAACATCATTTTGTGGAAAAACATCGTGGTTGATCATCGAAATCTTATCTTCAACGCTAAAATAAAAATCTGAAAATTAATTTTGTATTTATCTGAATTATGCTACCTTTGCGCATTAATAAAATTTAACAGCTATGAAAAATTTGTTGAATATTCTTTATTGCAATTATCCAATTTGTAAGCTGCAATAAAAACAAAAAAGCCTCCTATTCGCAACTTTCTGACTTAGTCGTTGAAAAGTGGATTAATACACATATTGACGGAGTTTCTATCTTGACTAACGACTCGTTTTGTAGTAGCAGACCATATAACAGCCAACCTTTAAGGGCAATCATAAATGATTTCTACCTTAAGGTTAACAAACAGAAATCATAAAAATATTAAATAAAAACAATCTGAAATACAAATTAAATTTATTAAACAATGAAATTTAGAAGTTTACTTTACACAATGAGCATAGTTCTGCTTTTGTCGTCCTGTGCTCCAACATCATTTTATCAACTTTATGATGTTAAACCGGCCAATGAATCAATAACCAAGTCTGATATGCTTGTTTTTGAAGATGAAAACTGCATAATAACTTATAATCTTTGGTCTCTTGGTGGAGATATTGGATTTAATTTTTATAATAAATCAAATAGTATGATTTATGTAAAATTGAATGAAAGTTTTTTTATCTTAAATGGTTTTGCGTATGATTATTTCAAAAATAGAACATTCACGAAATCCGACAACAAATCTATTTCAACTATGGACAAATCAACCTTCTCTATGACAGCACTACGTAACAATTTTAGTAACATACAGACAAATCAAATTGCAAGTTCCTCAAATTTCAATTCATCGGTTGGATATGCTATTTCAATGGAAGAAGATTCAATTATTTGTATTCCACCAAAAACTATAAAGAGAATTTCAGAATATTCAATTAATAATTCATTAATTAGAGATTGCGATTTATTAAAGTATCCTATGACAAATAAACAAATAAATACGGTATCATTTACAGAAAATGAAAGTCCCATAGTATTTAGTAATAGAATAACATACACGATAAATGGCAATCTAAAAGAGGTTACAAATGAATTTTATGTTTCTGAAATCACAAACTATCCGGCATCACAATTTTTTGAAAATAATTATGAGGAATTTTGTGGTCAAAAAAGCCTCACTATTACAAAGAATATGAAATACTATGATATTGACAAATTCTATATCAAATATTCAAAGGGAACAAGCAATTTTAAGCACTAAAAGACAAAGAATAAAAGCACATAACAATGTGTAAAAAAGATTGCCTCGCCAGCAATAAATTTAGGATTCTAGTTCATTTCAACCTTAATTGTATTTGGATATTAGGATAAACGAAGTATTGAAGAGCAATTTAAAGACGAACACCTTAACATCAATAACAAAAAATTCTTTGAAGCAAAAAGGACGTTGATAAATTAGTGAAATCAGCTTTAAAAAACGCAGATGCTTTCTTAGACGTTTTTTAATGTGATTTTTGATACTAATCGATTATTTCCAATAAAACTCCATATCGGTATCATCTACTTTTTTCAACCACATCTTCTTCAATACGCAAATTTTCGATGATAAACTTTTGCCGTTCCGGTGTATTATTGCCCATATAATAATTCAAAATATAATCGATTAACGCATCTTTTCCGATAACAACTGGCTCCAACAAGATGTTGGGACCGATAAAATATTTGAATTCGTCCGGAGAAATTTCTCCTAACCCTTTAAATCGTGTGATTTCCGGATTTTTTCCTAACGATTGAATAGCCGAATCTTTTTCTTCTTCCGAATAGCAATATTTTGTTTTCGATTTATTGCGAACACGAAACAGCGGTGTTTGTAACACATATACATGTCCTTTTTTGATTAATTCCGGATAAAAACAGAGAAAAAATGTTGTTACCAACAATCGAATGTGCATTCCGTCCACATCGGCATCGGTGGCTATCACCACGTTATTGTATCGCAAACCGTCTAATCCGTCTTCAATATTGAGGGCTGAATCGAGTAATTTCAATTCTCTGTTTAAATAAACCTCTTTTTTGGTTTTACCTAACACATTTTCAGGCTTTCCACGCAAACTGAAAACAGCTTGTGTATTGGCATCGCGCGATTTGGTAATTGATCCGGTAGCAGAATTACCCTCAGTGATAAAAATTGTCGTTTCTAATCGTCTTTCATGCGAAGAGTTGTAATGAACTCGACAATCACGCAGTTTTTCATTAGTGATTGCCAACTTTTTATTCACTGTTTTGGAATTTTTTCGAATATCCGCCATCTCTTTCCGTTCACGCTCGCTTTGTTGAATTTTTGCTAACAAAACTTCGGCAGTTTCGGGATTTTTATGCAAAAAATTATCCAAATGTTTGGTAACAATATCGCCAATATATTTGCTGATGGAAACACCGTTTTTTTCCATTAACGTTGAGCCGAGTTTGGTTTTCGTCTGCGATTCAAAAATCGGTTCTTGCACTTTAAGACTTAACGCGGCATTCAAGCTGGTGCGAATATCGTTGGTGTCAAATTCTTTATTATAAAATTCGCGAATCGTTTTTACCACTGCTTCTCTAAAAGCCTGTTGATGTGTTCCGCCTTGCGTTGTATGCTGCCCGTTAACAAACGAATAGTAAGTTTCGGCATATTGCTTGACATGCGTCATTGCAAACTCAAAATCCTGCTCTTTGATATGAATGATGGGATATAGAGGCGTGCTATCCAAATTGTTGTTCAACAGATCGAGAAGTCCGTTTTTGGATTGAATTTTCGTGTTGTTAATGGTGATCACCAAACCCACATTCAAAAAAGCATAATTCCACAACAATTTATCGACATACTCTTGTCTATAATGATAGTTGCCGAAAATTTGTTCATCGGGAATAAATGAAATAATGGTGCCGTTGCGTTCATCGCTTTTTTCCTCCGGAAAATCGGCTTTCAACTCGCCTCGTTCATACTCTACCACTTTTGTTTTGCCATCTCGAACAGATTGGGCACGAAACCAAGACGATAACGCATTGACCGCCTTTGTGCCAACGCCATTTAAACCCACCGATTTCTGAAACGCTTTGGAATCGTATTTTCCGCCTGTATTAATCTTTGATACGCAATCGTTGAGTTTGCCCAACGGAATACCTCTTCCGTAATCTCGAACGGTAATTACGCGATCTTTGATGGTGATTTCAATATTTCGCCCGTTGCCCATCACATATTCATCAATTGAATTGTCAATCACCTCTTTCAAAAGCACATAGATACCATCATCTTGCGAGGCTCCGTCGCCCAATTTTCCGATATACATACCGGGACGCGTACGTATATGTTCATTCCACGATAAAGAAATAATGGAATCATCGGTATAATTCCCTGCTGCCGATTCGGTTTCTTCTAATTCTAATAATTCTTCTTGTTCGATCTCTTCTGCCATATTATTTTGATGATTGATGATGGACGACTTTTGGATGAATACAGATGCTAAAATAAATATTTGATTATCAATTATTGAGCGTTTTTCATTCTATGTCGGCAAAAGTAATATTTTCAAAATGGTAGTCATTAACGAATTTTGAAAAGTTTTTCACATCTGCGCCTATAAACATTGAACGACCTCTTAAAAATTATTTTTCCGATAAACGCCGGATTCCCGTTTTAAAAAATGTTCCACGTTCTTCAAAATCACGAAATTGGCCATAGCTGGCTGCAGCCGGCGACAGCAAACAAATTCCGTTTTCAGAGGTTACAGCAACGGCATGTTGCAACAAAAGTTCCCAATCATTGCTATAAAACGCATCAAATGGAAGTGATGCCTGCATGGTTTTCATGGTGTTCAGCATTCGTTCTCCGGCTAAACCCGTAAAAAGAATATGACGCACTACACCTCGCATCAAACGTTCTAAAAGTCGAGAATAATCAATGCCGCGATCCATACCTCCCAAAATCAACGTATCTACCGTTCCAATGGCATCAATTGCCGCCAAAGTCGCTTCCGGAACCGTGGCAATCGAATCGTTGTAATAATGCTTTTGCTGCCAACAACCCACATATTCCAATCGATGCTCCAAAGGACAAAAATCGGGCAAAACGTTCATTAATGATTGATAGTCAATTCCACAACAATGAACCGCCTCTATAGCAAAAGCGGCATTCAACAAATTATGACTGCCTTTGATTTTCAAATCTTTTTCGTTCCAAAAGGCAGAGGAGTCCAAAAATAATGTATGATCTTGAATATGAATATTTTGACTTCCTTGTAAGGTCATGGGAACAAGTTTCCCCGGCAGCACCAACGATGAAGAATATTTTTGGATATTTTCATTTTCCACATTCATAATCAGGCAATCATCAGCATTTTGAAACGTTCCGATATGTAATTTTGCCGCTGCATAATGATCTATATCTCCAAAATAATCCAAATGTTCAGAAAAAATGTTGAGCAAAACGGAAATATGAGGCGATTGTTCCATATTTTTCAATTGATGTGCCGATAGTTCATAAACAATCCACGAATCCGGCTCAATTTGATCATTGATGGAAAAGGGTGGAATGCCGATGTTTCCCGCTAATACCGCTTTTTGCCCATTTTTTTGCAACAAATACTCAATCAGCTTCGATGTTGTTGATTTTCCTTTCGTTCCGGTAATGCCGATCATTTGTTGGTGATAGGCTTCCATAAACAACGCTGTTTGAGAGGTCAATCTGTTGCCCAACGCTTGTTCCAACTCGGCAGGCAATAACACACCGGGCGATTTAATCACCCCGTCAAACGCATCCAAATGGTCTAAATATTGCTCGCCGGTTTGAAAAATAATGTTGTGTTTTGAATCGATACATGCTTCCGGCATCACAGCATTTTTATCGGCAATGCAAATGGTGGTTTCGGGCAATTGGTTTAAAAATTGCAACGTGCTTTTTCCTTCTCGTCCAAATCCCAAAATACAGATTTTTGAGAACGCATGTTGCTGAAAAACTTGCAATAACCGATTATTCATGAAGTGCTTGTTTTAAAATTTGTAAAAATTGGAACGGCAAAAAATGACTACTTGTGTCATTACTTTTTGATGGTTTCAATACAATTTTTTGTTCCATAAAATATTGATACAAATAACCTTGATGATGATTGTTTTGGTAAGCATCGACAATGGATTTTTGGACTTCATCAATAGTGCCGATACACTCAAACGGCTTTTCAGCGGCAATGCCGGTCAATTTTTGAAAATCATCCATCAATTCAGAATCGTTTTCTAAATTTCTTCCAAAAATTTCCGCTAACGCTTTCGTAGAAAGATATGGCGAAAGGATGATCCACACAAACAAACATTTAGAGCATTTTCCACACCATTCATCTTTTTTGCTGCCTCGATTACAACTTCGAAATGTGGCGTGATGTTGCGAAAATCGGCTGAATAAACGCGCAATTTCCGACTCACTGATAGGTCGCAAAAAACTGAAATATTCTACATCGGGCGTTATAAAACGTTGTGCATAATCACGAAAATCTTGCTCAAAATCAATTGTTTTTGAATATTGATGATTGATATTGGTGCCTGCAATAGTCGATTCATTGGCACTGGATTCATTCGAAAGAGTGATGTAACGAAGGCGATAGATGGATGCTACCAAAGTGGTAACAAACGCCAACAAAGCAGAAAAAGGGGTGTGTCCATTCAAAAAACCTTCTTCGTTCATTTTCAACAATTGAGGCGACAACTTTCGTTGAACATTAATATGATTTTCCGAAGCATAGCCGGCTTGAATTCGCGTGCGTTTGGCTGCCGGAATCTCATTGAGCGTAAATGTATATTTTGTGAAGTCGATTTTTTTTAGCAACTCCAAAGTAACTGCCGAATCTTTTCCGCCGCCAATCGGAATCAAAACCCCTTGATTCGACGGATCTGAAAAAGCGGACAACGTTGCGGTCGTCTCAAATTCAAAATTCACAAAATCTTCTTCTGAACAATTAATACCATTCAAATAGCGAAATTCGCCCAACCCATTATAAAAAAGTTTTTTCCACCATTTTGTTGCAGTCGGATTCAACCGATAAGGACAAATTTTCAATCGTGGCGAACAGGTGGCTTTCCAATAGCTGATGGTTTCGCATAATCCCAAATGAAAAATCAAATTTTCCAACATATCTGTGGTCAACGAAAAAGAATCCGGAATTGGAATCAAATATTGCGGCTCAAAACAAAAATCACCCACTGAAAACCGAAAAGTAACGGCTAATTGATGTTCAGAAATCGTCCAATGAAACGTCTCGTAAATAAAAACAGGATAGTCTTCGCGGAGTTTTTGAAATTTTTGTTGAGGCATAATTTTATAATTTGTTCACAGATGACAATTAATCTTAATTTTGCCGCAAAATTACTTTTTATCGAAATAGAAAAAGGTAAAACCGTGAAAGATATTCAAAAAATACTGCAATTAGGTTATAATCAGGTTATTCCAAAGTCCGGAAGTGTGTTGTTATCAGCACCTTTTTCAGATGAAATGATCTTTTCGAAAGCAGTAATTTTGTTGATTGAACACAACAAAACAGGATCATTCGGCTTAATTTTGAATAAACCCTTTTCTCAAGACCATTCTCTATTGTTGCAAGAAATTGAAAAATGCAACATTCCCATCTTTTTAGGCGGACCTGTTGAAGAAGACCGTTTATTTTTCATCTTTCGTGGAAATTCGCACATTTCAGATGCTATAGAATTTATGCAAGGAATTAAAATCGGCGGAGATTTCACCTATGCGACTCAATTAATAAAAGAGGGAAAATTGCAACAAAAAGACATTCGATTTTTTTTAGGTTATACCGGATGGGACGCCGGCCAATTGAATCAAGAATTAAAAGAAAACAGGTGGGTTGTCACAGAACTAACTCAAGATGAAATATTTACAACGGAATATGAAACATTATGGAAAATCGGATTGGATACAATTGGCAACGGATACCAAACATGGAATTATTTACCGGAATTTCCAGAACTCAATTAAAGATGTAATTCATTTTTTTGGATTCAACAATCAAATATTAAAAACATGTTACTTAGAATAAACCCGGATAATCAGGATGATCGAAAAATCAGAATAGTGGCTGATTGTTTACGAAACGGCGGCATCATCATCATTCCGACCGATACTATTTACGGCATTGCCTGCGATTTAACAAAACAGAAAGCTATCGAAAAAATCATAAAAATAAAGGGAGAAAGCTCCAAAAAAGAGAAAACGCTTTCTTTGATTTGTAACGATTTAAGTTCGTTATCAGAATACACACGTCCGATTAGCACCTCCATTTATCGAGTGATGAAACGGGCTTTACCCGGTGCTTATACGTTTATTCTCAACGCCAATAATAACGTTCCAAAATATTTTCAATCGAAACGCAATACCGTCGGAATTCGTGTCCCCGACAATAACATTGTTCGTTGGGTTGTTGAAACGCTGGGTAATCCGATTGTTTCCACTTCTGTCAAAGATGATGACGAAGTATTAGAATATACCACAGACCCGGAATTAATCTATGAAAAATATGGTGATTTAGTGGATATTGTCATTGACGGCGGTTATGGCGACAACACTCCTTCCACCATTATCGATTGTACCAATGAAGAGCCGGAACTCATTCGTGAAGGAAAGGGAAATATTGATATTTTTTAAAAACAGCACTCCAAAAAACAAGCTTTTTTCACCTTTAAAAAATTTGTTTTTTTCCACTAAAATAAAAATCCAATTGTAACCTATTGAATATTTGAAGTTTAAAAAATCAAAAAAAATTAATTTTTTTTGTTACAGATAAAAAGATAATTGTACCTTTGCACCCGCTTTTAAAGCATGATTCGCTAGCTCAGCAGGTAGAGCACATCCCTTTTAAGGATGGGGTCCTGGGTTCGAGCCCCAGGCGGATCACTTAAAATAGACCCGCCCTTTTAGCTCAGTTGGTAGAGCACGACACTCTTAATGTTGGGGTCCAGGGTTCGAGCCCCTGAGGGGGCACAAAAAAAATAAAACCGCTCAAGCGGTTTTTTTTATGCCTTATAACGAACAAAGCCGACTTTAGGTCGGATTTGTTCGTTATTAAAATTCATCTTTTTATCGACAGAAAAAGTCTCTTTTCCGTAAAATTTTGTCAAAAACAAAATATTGTGCCAACAACAAATCGCCCTCTTCGGTAAGGATATAAAAACGATCTTTATTGGGCACCGGTTTGCCGTCTTGCTTATCACCATACATGGTAATCATTGGAAACAACCGATAATGCATCGATTGTCCCGTTTTGGTTTCAATTGATAATAGTTGCATCGGCTCTGAACGAACAATGGAATCAAAAATCAAAGAATCCATTTCTGCGTTTAAAATAGTTTCGAAATTGATATTTTTAAACGAGTTCAGAAAATTGAATAATTTCAAAGTATCAACAGCAGCCGGTTGAAATTGAGGATCTAACGAATGAAAAGAAATACTGTTTTCATCAACATCAATGGAGAAAGAATGATATGGTTCTTGTTGATAATCCATTGTTATAGATTTAATATCAGGTGCATTGAGATTCAACAACACATGACTTCTCCAATCTTGTTCTGAAACATTATAACGCGTTGAAACAAAACCACGAAAACCGGGCAGATAAACCACAAAGGGAATATCGGCACCGTCCATCAACATAAATGTTCCCATATTATCCTGCGTTGGATCGCCTACATAGTAGCATCGAGTCATTTTTTCGTGCGGAAACCATTGAATACCCCAAAAATCGATTCGATAACATCTTTCATAAATTTCAATTTTGGTTGAATTGGCAGACATTCTTTTAAAAATAAAATCAGTCGATTTTTGAGGCACCGGATTTTTCACTCTGATTCTACAAATTGTTTCCAAAAAAAGCTGCATCATCGGCGTAGAAGCCTCGTATTTTTGATTAACCGTCCAACCACCGTCCAAAGAACGTTCCAACAACACCGTGAGATCGCTTTTATCGGCTAGAAAAATCTTAGTAACACGTGAAGTATCATCAACTGCAAATTTTTTAATTTTCTCTTGATATGTTCCGGTAGAATAGTTCAAAATCGAAAAAATGGCAACAATCACCAAAACAACGATTGCCAATATAATAACTCTGTTTTTTTTCATAAATAGCCCTCTTATTTTAGGTGTGCAAAGGTATGTTTTTTTGGTAAAAAAAAATTGCCTAAAATATAAAACCATTAATGATAAAATTACCTTTGCAAAAAAAATCACAAAATCGAGTTCAAAAAACATGAATGACTTATATAAAGAGCATTATTTACTGAGAGCCATAGAGTTAGCAGAAAACAATGCAAAAAACGGAACAGGCGGACCCTTTGCCGCCCTTGTAGTAAAAGATGATGTTATTATTGCCGAAGCAGTCAATACTGTTACGCCCGATAAAGACCCTACTGCACATGCCGAAGTTAACGCCATTCGTATTGCCTGCCAAAAACTCAACACTTTTCGTTTGGATGGTTGCCAGATTTACGCCAGTTGTGAACCTTGCCCGATGTGTTTAGGTGCCATTTTTTGGGCACATCCCGATGTAGTGTTTTATGCAGCCACACAACAACAAGCCTCTCAAAGCGGTTTTGATGATTCATTTATTTACGAGCAAATTGCATTACCGAACGATCAAAGAAAAATTGCTTTCATTCATAAAATCGTTGCTATTTCAGAAACACCATTTCAACAATGGAGTTCCAACGATCAAAAAGTAACCTATTAAAAACCATCATATTATGTCAGTAGAATTAATTGGAAAATTCATGGAATCGTTGCCTTTAAGAACAGGAGCCAGCAATAAAGGAGGAGAATGGCGTGTGCAAGATTTCATCATGGAAATTGGCGGACAATATCCCAAAAAAGTTTGCATTTCGTTATGGAACGAAAAAATTGATACATTAACCCATTTAAAAGTCGGTGACGACATTAAAGCTTCGGTAGATATTGAATCGCGTGAGTTTAACGGAAAATGGTACACCAATATCAAAGCATGGCAAGTGGAAAAAATGAACAGCAAAACAGAAGTTGCTCAATCGTTGCCGGAAATTCCGCCACACAATCTCTCCGATATTCCCCCCGAAGAAGAAAACGACGATTTGCCCTTCTAATCGTGCATTGATGATGAAATCGACCACACATCTTCTTCATCTATCGTTGAACACAACTGCCGAAAACCTTACAGGCATTGTTGTGTATGAAGTTATTCGTATTATTGACGGAAAGCCGCTTTTTTTACAAGAACACTTGAAACGATTAGAACATTCAGCTCAATTACGATTGCCTTTTATACCCGATGCAAATGCCGTTAAAACCGCCCTTCGCGAGATGATTACTCGTCATCACTTAACAATAGGCAATGTTGAAATTCAAATCAACCATTGTCAAGAGATTTTAATAAAAATCATCCCGCACTTCTACCCTACTACGATCATGTATTCTGAAGGTGTTTGTTTGGGAACAATGGTGGCTGAACGACAAAATCCTAATGCCAAAGAAAAAAATCTATCGCTCCGAGATCGTGCTAACGAGCTTATTCAAACACAGCATTATTATGAGATGCTTTTAGTCAATCAACAAGGAGAAATCACTGAAGGATCTCGTTCAAATGTTTTTTTTATCAAAGATCAACAAGTTTATACATCGCCGATAACAGCTGTTTTACAAGGAATTACTCGCGAAAAAATCATCGATATTTGTCATGAGCAGTCAATCATTTTACACGAAACCAACCTTCCGTTATCACAAATGGCAACATTTGAGGCGGCTTTTATGACCGGCACTTCTCCGGCTGTACTACCGATTCAAAAAATCGATCAACAAGTTTTTTCGGTTCATCATGAGCTCACTGATCTTATCCGAAAATCCTATCAACAAATGGTAGAAGAGGATATGCAGCATTTTCGTTGGACGATTTAAATTCTTTATTTTTCAGTTCATTAAATGTTTATTTCCGTATTTTTCTTAAAAAAGTTTTTTAGTTGTAGTTTTCGTTAAAAATACGACTTTTGCACCATCAAAAAACCAGTTGATTTTTTGATATAAAATATTAAAAGACAATATTATAAATTTATAACAAAATGCCAAAGATTTCTCAAAAAGGTATTACAATGCCTGCTTCACCGATCAGAAAATTGGTACCATTTTCAGATGAAGCCAAAAAAAAGGGACGCAAAGTGTATCATTTAAATATCGGACAACCTGATATTGAAACACCAAAAGTTGCTTTAGATGCCATACATCATTACAAAGAAGATGTTGTAGCTTATAGCCATTCCGCCGGAAATATCACCTATCGCGAAAAGATGATCGGCTATTACAAAAAACAAAACATCAACATCACAGCCAACGACATCATCGTTACTACAGGAGCATCAGAAGCCATCATGTTTGCCATGCAGGCTTGTTTAAATCCGGGCGATGAAATCATTATTCCGGAACCGTTTTATGCCAATTACATTGGTTTTGCCGTTCCTGCCGGTGTAACAATCACCCCGATTCCATCTTCCATCGAAAGCGGTTTTGCTTTACCGCCGGTTGCAGAATTCGAAAAAGTGATCACGCCGAACACCAAAGCCATCATGATTTGCAACCCCAACAACCCGACCGGTTATCTTTATTCAAAAGACGAATTAATGATTTTACGCGATTTAGCGTTAAAATACGATTTGTATCTATTTGCTGATGAGGTTTATAGAGAATTTTGTTATGACGGCATCCACCATTTTTCAGTAATGGAATTAGCCGGATTGGAAAACAATGTTGTTCTTTTTGATTCAGTTTCAAAACGTTACAGCGCTTGTGGTTTTCGTATCGGCTGTGTGATCTCAAAAAACAAAGAATTGATGGCAACGATCATGAAATTTGCTCAAGCTCGTTTAAGCCCGCCGAGTTTCGGACAAGTGGCAGCCGAAGCCGCTTTAGATACTCCGGAAGAGTATTTTTCAAAAGTTTTAGAAGAATATACCCAAAGACGCAATGTCATCGTTTCTTCCATTAACAATATGAAAGGCTGCTTGTGTCCCAATCCGAAAGGCGCTTTTTATGCTGTAGCTCGCCTTCCGATTGATAGTAGCGACCGTTTTTGTCGTTGGTTATTAGAAGATTTTGAATATGAAAATGAAACCGTTATGATGGCACCGGCCTCAGGTTTCTATTCCACCAAAGGTTCAGGAGAAAACGAAGTAAGAATCAGCTATGTGTTAAAAGTAGAAGATTTAAAAAGAGCCATGTTTTTGTTAGAACAAGCCCTTAAAGTTTACCCCGGACGCACCATATAAAAGATTAAGAGTTTTTTTTTGTTTTCATGTTTTTAATTTTTTTCGGGCTTGGAAGATTCCAAGCCCGTTTTTTTCTACTAAAAAACTACCTTTGCAACACAATTTTTCAATAATGAATGTTGGAATTAAATCATGGACAAAAGCGGATCGTCCGCGAGAAAAGTTAATAGAAAAAGGGGCAGCGGCACTTACTAATGCCGAATTTATTGCCATCCTTTTGTCGTCGGGCAACAAAAAAGAGCGTGCCGTCGATTTAGCTCGTCGGATGTTGAACGATAGTCAACAACAATTAAAAAAATTTTCGTCTCACACTGTTCAATCTCTCTCTCAATATGCAGGCGTTGGCGTTGCTAAAGCTGTTACCATATTAGCTGCCATTGAATTAGGCAACAGACGAATGAGCGAAATTCCTACAGAAAAAAAGATTTTGACGGCAGACGACATCTTTACCGTCATGTATCGATACACCGTCAACCAACCCTATGAAACCTTCTGGGTTGCTTTTTTAAACATGAATAATTGTTTGATTTCGACAAAAAAAATTAGCGACGGCGGTTTATGCTCTGTTACCATCGATCCCAAAAAAATCATTAAATTGGCGTTAGACGAACGAGCTTCTTCAATAATTTTGTGCCATAATCATCCCTCCGGCAACCTTCAACCCAGCAATGAAGATATTTTTTTAACAAAAACCATCCACAACATGTGCAACGTTATGGGCATCACGTTAACGGATCATATCATTATTTGCGATAATCAATATTTTAGCTTTATAAATAACCCATCATTGAAATACATTTTTAACAATGAACCTTCACACCCTGATTCTCTTTAGCGTTGGTTTTGCCATGGCTTTCATAGCCCTCGGAATCGGTGCCAACGCCGCTTTCAAAACCAAAGAACGCATTACCTTATACCAAATGCAATTTGCCCTTTTCATGGCAGTGTTCAATTTCTGCTTCTACTATATCGGCATTTGGGCATCACGTCTATTAATGGATTTACTTTCCATTCGTTACATCATTGTAGCCATGATTATGTTTATTTTGTGTATCAAAACCATTCTCAACCACTATCAATATAAAGCAGAAGACAACTATTATAATTTGAATCGCCTTCCTATAAAAATTGTTTTGGCAGCAGCAGCGGGCATCAATTCTTTTCTTTGCGGCATTGCCCTAACTTTAGGCAATTATGAACATCTAAAATCGGCACTACTCTCTTCTGTTTTAGTTTTTATCGGCTCTTTACTCGGTGCCGGACTCCCTCCCAAAAAAGCTTTAATAGTTTCAAAATGGCATCCGGCATTCATCGGAAGTTTCCTTTTTTTAGCTATCGGTATTATTTTTGTATTAAAACATTTCGGGAAAATCTCATTTTATTATTGATTCTCAATTTGTTATCATCAAATAAAATATTTTTCAAAATTGTATTTTCTAATTCAAAAAGGATTACCTTTGCACCCGCAATTCGGGGTATAGCGTAGCCCGGCTATCGCGCCTGCTTTGGGAGCAGGAGGTCGCAGGTTCAAATCCTGCTTCCCCGACAAAAATCGAAGATAAACAACAGTTTTTCAACGATTTACAAATTCAACCACATTTGTTCTTTTCATAAAAGTAGCAAAAACTTGTTTGTTACTTCTTGTTTATCAATCCGATAACGCTTTTGCTACCAAAAAAAAAGTAGCAAAACAATTAATTTAATGTGGTATGGAAAATAAATTCACAAAACCAATCATCAAAAATTTTGACGGCGATTTGTCTAAAAAATGGCATATCTATTACTCTGTATTTGACAAAGTATCCGATAAAATGAAATATATAAGAGATTATGCCGACCTGCATAAAATCAAAACCGTTGAAGGCAGAATGGAAGCTGCCAAGAAAAAAAGAAATGAAATTGAAAAAAAATTGAAAAGCGGATGGTCGCCCATCAATTATACCTCTTGTTCCAACAGATTACTCTATCGTTCTGAACGAATATTGACTTCAAGAATGGTCGATTGCGACACCTTTTCCGGCGTGGCTTCGCATTGGATCGATCACATTCAAGAAAAACTGAGTAACGAAACAATTCGCACTTATGAATCAAAACTTCGGCTTTTCGGACTTTGGCTCAGAGAAAAAGGACGAGAAAACGACCCGATAATCTCTATCGACAACGACTTCATCCTTGAATTTTTCGATTACATTATTAACGAAAAAGAGTTATCCGGCAACTCCGTCCGAAAATATAAGGATGCTTTATATAATGTATGGGAATTTGCACGTAAATTAGGCTATATCTACGTCAACGCCATCAACGCCATTCCCGAATGTTCGCGTATCAACGACAAAACCGCCTATCCACTAACCGTC
Source organism: Bacteroidales bacterium (assembly GCA_028710155.1). Classification (GTDB taxonomy): domain Bacteria; phylum Bacteroidota; class Bacteroidia; order Bacteroidales; family WRLA01; genus WRLA01. The sequence goes on from JAQUSR010000005.1 coordinate 22,654, forward strand.
TCTGAAACAAAAATGCTATTTAACGAAATAAACGGAGACATGACGTTAGAGTTAGCCTGCAAATTTGAGTTTTATTGCTTTTTGAGACCCGGAAAAGAAATCAGGTTGATGCAAATCTCGTGGATCGACTTTGAACGAGGAATCATCAATGTGCCGATGGATGTGGTCAAAAACACCAATCCGAAAAACAGAAAAAGCAAACATCCAACAATACCGGACGTCTTTCTAAACGAATTGAAGTATAAATGGAATTTACGGAGCTATCCGCCCAATTTTTACGTGCTTGGCAATCATGGTACACCCGGAACAACTCCGTATGGAAAAAATACGTTGAAAATCAGGTTTCAAAAAATACGTAAAAAATTGGGTTTCCCAGAAAACATCAAACTTTACTCTCTGAAACACACCGGAAACGCTGTATTAGCCGATGCAGGCGTGTCTCTTTATGCCATCAAAGAACAAAACGGACACAACAGCATTGCCACCACTGAGCGATACCTGAAGAACAAAGTTGTTACCGTTAATAATGCCATCAAAAGGGCTTTCGACAATAACATCTAAAAAAAAACTGCGGTGATTTTCTTACCGCAGTTTTATTCGATGGTTAATTTTTACACCGCCACGCGACCACGTTTTTAGGACGGCATCGCCATAATAGTCGGCAACGATAGCTGCAAGATCATCGGTGTTTCGGTCGAGCGGATCGGACATCCAATCACTCTCGGTTCGATAGGTGTAAATTCTGTCTGCCACTTTCTTTGATCCAACAGCCGGCTGTCCGCGTCCAACGCCAAAGGTACGAAAAGCACCATGCAACGGAAAATGGAAATAAACACGACTAACAACATCATCCGATTTTTTCACCGTATAGTTGGTTTTGCGCGACAAACGCTCGTCGGTTTTTCCATGTGTCGGAAACGATGAAGCGTTAGCGCGTGCTGCCACTTTCACCCGTTCTGCCCATGCTTTGGCTTTTTGATATAGTTCGGCATTCGTAATCAGCGTTCCCTGAATTTTTACATCATTTTCCATTTTTCATGTTTTTGTTTGATTCAATCACTTCATTCATGCGGTGCAACACCGTGTGTACATTCAATTGAAGATATTGATTCTCGTTGAAATAGTTTTCACCTAAAAGTGTCCGGTGCACATTGACCCACGAAAAATTGCCCGAATTGCTGTCGGCAGGTTCCTGTGTTTCGCTGTCGTTGCCGCTCATGTAGCTTGGAAATACATTTTTATAGCGTTCTTCGATTGACACGCGCCGCATCATTCTATAATTTAAAATGATGGCAAACAATGTGGTTTCATCCAATTTTGAAAACAAAGGGAGGCGACGGTCGGTGCCATATTTGGTAAAAGGTATTCGGATGTCGGTTTCGCCGGTGTAAGGGTCGCGGATGGGACGATACAACACCGCCGCACACTCTTTGAAACGTCCCGAAATCAAAAATTGGTCGGCATAAATAAACTCTTCCCACGTTGTATTGCCAAACGACGACTGACAGCCCACCAACTTGCATCCATCAATGGTAACGGAATCGATCAGCTGACGTGCGGTGGGATGGTTCTCAGGGTCATCCATCCAAGCAACCAACTCTCGTACGGTGTAACGCTGAGCCACCGAAAGTTGATTCCATACCGATGGTTTGATGTTCAAGATTTCTGCAATATCCGAAAAGATTGTTGCGCTGCCTCTCGACAGTGCCAACAGCCGATGTGCCATCTTCAAATATTGATCGCCCGACACTTCGTTGAAGTTTTCCGGTGCCACAATATTCCATGTTTTTTGTTTAAGTGAAATTTCTATGTTATTCATCTGAAAGGCTGTTATTGGACGATTCTTCTTCCCATTTCGATACGGTTACCGTTGTGCTAAACGGAGAATCTAATAACAAGGTGTAGCGAAGTCCCACGTATCGTTCCTGCTCGTTTTGCAGGCGACTTATATCCGACACCTCTATTTCCATTATGCAATTGAGTGCGTCTTCGCTTTCTTGCATGATTTTACGAACAAACTCGTCTCCAATGATTTCGCACGTTTCAAAAGCCGTTTCAATATGGTCGAAGTCGCCCGATTCGTCATAATCTTTAACGATGATAAACGAGGTTTCGCGCCGTTTCCATAACGCATTGTTGATGGATTGAATGGATGCGCCCCATCCCTCTTGCACCACCGCCGGAAAATTGACTTTGTTGCGCAACCCGATGTAAAACTCTTCCAACTCACCCCTGAAAAAGTGATTTTCGTTGGCTGTGTGGGCAACATCGACATGCGATTCCGACAATTGTTGCATGTAGCGCGAAAAGGCAGTCCCTGTGTAATTGTCATTCATATTGCAACATTTTTAATGATTCGTCTTTCGCAATCCAACCGTTCACAAACTTTGCTTTCTGCAATTTTCAGTTTGTGTTCCACCGAAACCAATTTCAACTCAATATCGTGTTTGCAGCGTTTGATTTCGATGATTTGTGCGCGCTGAATGTCATCTAATTCGTCTCGTTTTTTTTCATTTTCGATAAACTTGGCAATTTGTTCTTCTTGAAATTGCAACTGTTTTTTGAGCGAATCGAACTCAGCAGCATCAACATCAATGGATTGTTGCCTTTCGGACAATTTCCGTTTACGGCGTTCCAAGAAATACATAACGATTGTCCACAAATTGGTGCCCGACAAAAGGAATAGAATAATCTCTGATTTCATAACCGAATACTATTATATTATACGACAAATGTTTTTCGATTGGTGTTATCACGTTTATAGATGGTATTGACCGGTGCTTGCGCGCCTGCAAAAGCTGCATAAGCCGGATATTGATTTATATTGTTGTTGATGTATTGCAAGGCTGCCGAAAGATAGCGTTCTGCTTTATCGCCAAACCACTTAATGGTGTGTTGCAATTCTTCTTCAGGAAGTTGATTGTCGGAATATTCAGCGTTTTGCTCAAACAAAATTCCTTTTTCGGTAGGCAATTTCTTAAGTTCGGAAACGCCCTGTTTGAGCGATTGAAAAACAACAAATTTGCGGATATTGCCCATAATGGAGGCATATTTCGGTAACGATTCATCGCAGGAAATCAACTCTTCGACAAAGGCATTTCCTAATCGGTGTCGCAAATCAATTTGTTCGACATCGGTCATATAATACACCATTTTCAGAAACACCAAACGCGAGCGATTGATGTTGTAAATGTCGTTAAACATCGTCGTGTTGCGGATCAACGAGGTAGCGGTGAGCGAATATTCGGGAAAATCGGTTGCGAACGTTTGCACCCATTCCAGCACTACATCCAATTCGTCAAAACCTTCTGTTTTCAAACTTCGTTTGACAGCCTCGTGTTGATAACGATAGAGTTGGTTTTCTTTGGCAACTTTTGTTGATGCTCCGGAATCGGACAGGCTGACGCTCAAAACATCGTATCCGGACCAATAAGCCAAACGAACCAACGAAAATTGAACAAACGACAACAATTCGGCATACACCGTCGGAAACGTTGCAGCATTTTCGGATGGCGGCGTGGCTGATACGGCTTGATAGTACGAAACAAGTCTGCTAAACAAAGCGTTTCCCAACAATGGGATGATGTATTTTTTTTCAGCTGAAGCCAAATAAGGCGACAGGGTTTTAAACGACAAATTGACGTTGACCGGCAAATATTTTTTCAATTCTTCGGCTTTCGTGTTCAAGGTTTCTGTAAATAATTGCGGATTCATGGTTGATGGGTTTGTTATGTTAAACTTTCGGTGGTTGATTTGCCGCTGTCGAGTGTAGTCAATGTGATATTCCGGTATTTCAATTCAACATCGGAAATGCCGTTATACTGCAACATCAACTCAATAGGATCTAACACCTGTTGTTTTTCGATGTGCGAAAGAATCATGGAGACCAACAGCCCTTCGCGGATGTCGGAACCCGAACCGGCATTGCCGGAATAGGGTCCGCCAGGCATTCCGGCTCCCAAAACAGACGGATTCACCATCAACGAAAACAAAATTTCGCTGTTGGCAGCAGCACTGGTGCTCAATCGTTCTTCGGCTTTGATGCTGTTTTCCAAACGATCAATTTTCCATTGCTCTTCCGATTTCCCCATTTCGTCAAGTGCAAACATGGTGATTAGCGTTTTTTGAGCGTTTTGTTCGCCGATTAAACTGTTTTCAATCGAATCTAAAAATTTGTCAATTTCGGATTGACGTTCTGCCACCGACTTAAAATTATCGGGTGGAAATTTCTTGTCGAAAAAGGCGTAAGGAATTTGAACGTGCCACATGATGGACATGGCGTTTTCGTAGGCTTTTTTCAAAAAGGTTGGAATTTTGTGTGCCACATCAATCCATCCGGCATTGTAGGCACTCTCCCAATCGGCATCGCCATAATAGTCGTTGTTGGAAAAATAGTTTTTGATACGCGGAAACACTACGTGTTTTTTCAATTTTCCTTTGAGCTGTTGCAGGTGATAGAACGGATCGTCTTCGCTGAGCATGTCATAAACAACGGTGTTGGCTGTATCGGGCGTTCCTCCTTCTTTGAATCCGCCATACACCAACAGTTTGTCTTTGTTTTCGGAAATTCGGCAATGACGGGCGTTGATGACTTCGGTTCGTATAATTTTAACGAAACTTTCGTTAAAAACCAACAAGGTAAAACAGTTTCCAAACTTAATCAAATCACGAAAAGCTGCCGTGTGATAGTTGCGAAATGGATAGCCGCGAAGCATATTAAACAGGGTTGTATCGTTGATGACAGATAGTTGTTCGTTGCCTTTTTCGTCATATCCGGTTACGCGTGTCGGAAACACACCCTGCCCGTAGCAGCAACGCGATTTGTAGTTTAAAGCGGTTCGCAATACGGCGGTGCTGCTGATGATTTTTTCGGCTGCATCCGGAAAATCGTTATTCTGACCCCAATTGGCATACCTTATTCCGTTGAAAATGAAATAATCGTCCAATTTTTCGGTGCTGCTATAACCTTTGCTTTTTAAATTTTTCGGCATTCCGGTAGTGCTGATCAGCGCGTGTATGCCGCTTGAAATGAGTGGAACCCCTTTTAGGTTGTGTATGGTATTCATAAAACTACTTGTTGATGATTATACGTTCTAATATTATCGATGGATACCGGATAGATGTGCCCAATGGCATTGCCGTTTTTTTCGACAGCTTGAACGCCTCGCATACGGTTGGTTTTCTGATTGGCACGAAGTCCTGCGGTTCGAGCATACGGCAACGACACAATCTCGCCGTTTTGTTTGTAGAACGAAATGGAAAAAAGGGCAAGTTTGCCGTTGGCGGTTTCGTGAAGCTCCATTTCACGAAGGGCATCTACGCGTTTGATGGTGTTTGACATTGTTGCTTTTTTTTATTGTTGCAAATGTATCACCCATCGGTTATTTGAGTGTGGACAAAACAAAAAAGGTATCGCACGGGGCGATACCTTTTCTGCTTGTCGATTTTTTCTTTAAATCGTTTAAAACAGTTTGATCAACTCATCTTCAATATCCATCAAAGTGGATAACAATAAAGCGATTGCCTCAACAGATTTTTCAAGCATTTCTTGCTCACGAGTTTCAACATACGTTTTCGCCATGCAGATTCTTACAAGGCTTTCCTTCATTTCGCTGATGTGGGCATTCAGTTGTGTGTCGTGTTCATCAACGCCTTTTCGGAGCATGAATTGCAGTGTCGGCATTTGTTGCAGCGTGATCGTTTCAACATTAATCGGTAAATCACGCAACTATTAACAGATGGCGTTAAACTTGAACAATAGGTTTTGCCATTTTAATTTCAGCCAAAATCATTTCGCCTGTGCCAAATTCAAAATTCATTTGTATGGGCATCATGCGGCTGTTTTCGGCATAAATCCAACGGGTTTGTTGTGCCGGCGATTCGTCTTGTGGTTTGAGCAGCCGAATGACATCCAAAAACACGTGCAACGGCAACAAAAACTTACACGTTACCGGCTCGTAATTTCCGATGAATTGAAGCCAAGGTTTGGCGTATAGTTCGCCAACAGAATAATCGCCTTTTGCGGTCAGCTCAATGTCGGTTGGGGTCGATTGAGCCGGATCAACAGGGTTGGCAAAAATCCGATTGCTTCGCACGCCAAAATATTTCAACAAAATCAAATCAAAAGGCTCGGTTCCTTTCAGGAATATATCGGACGACACTTCTTCGTTGATGCGTGCATAATAATTGTTTTGATTTTTAATGGTTGGCGGAACAACGGCTTTGATTTCAAGGGTTTCAACGTCCGTTTCGCTGTCATTACCGATAACGGAAGGTTGCGTATTGCCTGACGAAAAAACCCAGTTGTATTGATATTGACCGTTGACGGTTGTACGCTCTGTTTTGTAAAAACAATTTTCATCGCGCACGTATGCAATTTTTCCGATAGCGGCATCTGCCCCCGGCAAATTATTTTTAGAATTAAAATTTCCCAAAAACGCAGAGTCGTCAAAAGCTGATTCTCCCTCTGTTTTAAAAGCATACGAATACGATGTAACAACCTGCTCTTCAATTTCCGTTTCGCCCGGTAAAACATAATCCGACAAATCGATAGATTGAGCCTGTAAAAGGTCTTTAAAAAACGACAGTTCGACGGTTTTAGTTTTTGAATCGATGAAAAACGACAGACCGAATATATTACAAAAAGTATTGATCAATTCGCCGTTGGTTAAATCCGGCTGATATTTCGCATAATGCAATTTCGATGAAAACAAATTTATGAATTGAAAGTGATTTTGCTGCATATACGCCACAAACAAAGCTTCTGCACTCAAAATTGAAGGGATAACATCTTCAACGGATAAACTTTCAATCGTTTGGGTTTGTCCCATCCACCAAAAATGATATTTCACCAATTTAATGTTGTAGTGTGCACCGTTTTGCAACTCCATACTTTGTCCCATATAAATGGGTATGAGATTGTTTTGATTGTAATACGTTGGAACATCATAACAATATAATACGTGTGTTCCATCTCCATTAAATATTAACTGCCCGATGTTTTGAACGTCAAATTCATCATCAACAACCAAAAACACAACGCCGTCATACTCATACCGCGTATAAGATCCCCCTTGAATAGGATAGTAAGTTTCTTCTTTTCTTTTTATTAAAAATGGACCTTGTACCGATAAATTAAAATTGAGGCTAAACATTCCTGACCACGGGATTGTTACACCGGAATCGAAAACAAGAAGCGTATCGTTATCTGAAATAAAATTCAAATTCCCGTTATTTTCTACATATCTATCAGCGTTAATCGTTATATCTTCGTAATCATACGGATCAAAATCCATTGAGCGCAAACTAAGATAGATGACCGATTGCACAAAGCTGTCTTTGGTGAAATTTCCGCACAAACGGAAACCTGCGTTTTGAATCACCTTTTCGATCAACCATTTGATATGAAAAGCGGGGCACATACAATATTTGGTAATATGAGTACTATCGTTTAGCGACATATTGATAACTAAACTACCTCCCACATTAGTAAGTTCTATGTCGTTGATTAAGGATGAAAAACCTTCGTTTTCGCTTCCGAAAGCCTTTTCGTTGTAGAACATGGGAAATCGTACCGGATAAACAGTTTCCTCAAACGAATTGCGAATCAGTGAAGACCAACCATTATCATGGTTTTCATAACCTGTGGCAACAATCAAATCATCGCCATAATCGTTATTTTTCAATTTTCGATCAGCAAACCCTTTTGGTAACGGATTCATCACCACGGCGCACGAGTAGGTTTTTCGGGTGGCTTTTTGAATAAACAGTTCGCCTTCGGCAATTTCAAAACCACCAACGCTCACCGTGCATAGATATTTTTTCATGCGGTGCACATAAACATATTGTGCGTGCGAAAAAACAACCTCGTTGCCTTCAACCGGTAAATCAAAGGTATAGACGATGTCGCCTTCGATGCGCTCGGTGTCAAAAGCTGCATTTTTCATCTCTAATTGCAGATGGGTGGCTTTTGCCAAAAACTGATTGGTTCCGTTGATGATGATGGATAACATGATTCACTTTTTTATGGATGTGATCTACCGTTTTTTCTTTTTTACGGTGTTCGGCTTTTTGGCAGCGGCGGTTGTGTCTTCCGCTGCTGCCGATTCCGCTTCCACCGCCACCTGTTGTTGTTTGAGCAACTCGGAACGGTAGGCGAATGCCTCTTGAGCGTTGTCGAACAGCTTGTCGCCTTCGGTGATTTTGATTAACCCGATGTTGGTGGCACTGAATACCAGCTCGCCTTCAAAAGCAAACACTTCTTTGTTTTCGGGTTTTGCGCCTACGATGTAGATGCGCTGTTGTTGTTTGATGTCGATTTCCATAATCTGTTTTTTTAATATGTAAATAAATGATTAAAACTATCCAATTACAATGATCTGTCCGCTGAATGTCGCTGTTGAACGCCAGCTGATGTTGCCGCTTGCGTCATAAACAAAGCTAAGGCTGGCTAATGCGCCAGAACTGCTTCTTGCGAAAACAAATGGCAATGAGCCGCAGCCATGAGCTGACGCTTGTATGCTGCCACTTGTGCCGTTGACGCTGGCAGCGTATTTATGTAAGCCGCTTCCGCATGCGCTGTCAACGTATTGCTTGGTGGCTGCGTGATTGTTTTCGGTCGGTGCTGCGTGCAACGTCAAATAGCCTGTCATGGTGCTGCCTGCTTTACGGACGTAGTGACTGTTGATAGCACTTGCCGCTAATACAACTTCTTGTGAATCAGAAAAACTACTGTAATAAATACTATATGATGATGCTTTAACGCTTTTACTTCCCGCACCCAATATGATTTTATTGTTAGTAAGCGTACTTTCGGAAGTTACCGCCCCCGTTATGTTCCCCTGAATAACATCCCAATGATTCACGTTAGCAGCCGATCCGACAGTGTTGCATATCACCATATCGCCAACTTCAAGCGTTACCGTGAAACCGTAAGCACCCGCTGTTTTAACCATATACACATCGCCAACGGCATGAATTGCCGGGAGAGCTGTAACAGTTCCGCCTGTTCCAAGCGTTCCTTTGTAGCGCATGCTTCCTGATAATACAACCTGATCATTTACATAATCGACAACTGCCTTCGAGGTCGGCACCTCATCATCGCTTGAGCTGATCGATCCGGAAATATTGATACCCGTTCTTCCAACAGCCGTATGATCGGCGTTCCAAGTCGCAATATCAATACCGCCAAGTGCAAATGATAAGTTGGCATATTTAACACGGTTGTCGATGGCATACTGAATCTTTCCGAGTGCTTGATTGAGCGTGTCGGTTGCCGCCAATGCACTCTCCGATCCGGCTATAACATAGCCGGAGAGAGCGGTAATGGTGTTGGTATAGTGATTGTGCGTGTTATTGCCCACAGACATGATACCGGAAGAGCTAACTGTAACATCACCTCCCGATTTCACCAAACCCAATACTTCACTCGTAGCAACGCCATAAGTCGAGTTGGTATTAATGTCTCCAACAAATTCATAATTCGTGCCGTTATAAACAAAATCGTAAGTGCTTGTGGATTTTAACGCTGATGCTATAATGGCAGCACCGTGATAATAGATTGGCTTAGCTCCTGTACCGTTGATGTTTAGTGTTGGATTTGCGGCAGTGTTTGTAACGGTAAACCTCACGGTTACGTGTGCCCCCGTAGCCAACACAAATCCGTTCAGCGATGCTGTTTTTGCAGCCGTTCCGGCAACGGTCGAGCAGATTGTGTAGTGCGTTATTGCAGACGAACCGTTAAAATTTACGCCATCGACGGCACGCGCCGTGGCCAGCGTTGTTGCAGTTGTAGCATTGCCGGCAATATTACCGCTGAAGCCCTGAGCTGTGACGACCCCCGTCGATGGATTCACCGTTACGCCTGCACGCATTTTCACCGTTCCGGTATATCCTGTGTTACCGGTGGCAAACAAAAGCGGCAGGTTCGCATTGGAAGCACTATCGATCGCAACCGTAACCTTCGTGTCGGTATTATTGTCGGAAGGAAGCGTAAAGGTCTTAACATTTACACCCGTTACGTGTCCTTGTGTGTTGCGTGTTACGCTGTCGATGACGGAAAATGTGCCACCGTGCGAAAGTGTGGTCGACGATGTGGTATTGGTTTGTGTCGCATTCGGATGCGTGAAGGTGATAACACCCGCATCCTCGTTGGCTGTTATAGTGATACCTGATCCAGCAAAAGTTACATTACCCTCGTGCACAGGGGTAATGGTTTGGTCGCCAACCGTGATACTCCCAACGGCATTGCGCACAAGAGCGTACTTGGTTGAACCGCCAAAGCCTCTGTAGCGGATTACATCATTTTCATCCACAATGAAAAGTCCGGCAACATCGTGTTCGGCAGCACTAAATGTTTCTACCGACATCTGTTCCAATTGCGCATTCGACAGCCGTACCCCATTCTGAAAATTAAGTTCGCTGTATATTTCCATTTTTTTAATATTTTATGATTTAAGAATTATTTGTCCTGTAAAAACGGCTGTTGTTGTAATGATGATCTTTTCAGCCGTGTATGCAACATCCACCACACTCAACCGTCCGCTGCTGTCGATGGCAATCACCGAAGGATGCTGCCCGCTTTCGCGTGGTATTTCGAGGCGGGTTCCGTTCATGGCATAAACAGCCGAATAGCCACTTTCTATCTGAGTGCTAAAATTGTTAATATATTCAATCAGCTGATTCAATATCAACCGCACATCGGATGTCTGCATCCCGCAACTAATGGTCTGAATTGGATTGCTCATTAATTTTTATTTTTGCGAAAGTAAAAACTCGTTTTAAAAACAGGTGGACACAATTATTATGATTGTTCGTCATCCACCGTTACCGTTCTGTTTTCAAACAGATTGTTGAAAGCTGTCGTTCTGCATATATTATTGTCATCCAACCACACGTTGTTTTCTCGACAATTGAATACCGAAGACCCCATAGTTCCTTCCGTAATGGAAACCGGAGCCGCGCTGTCAATATCTTCGTCTATAACAGTAAATTTGTAGGTAAATTCGGCGGATTGCAAATCTTCGGATTCGTCAAAAATGGTTAGTGTGTCGGGCAGAATGGTGATACGATACAGTTTGTTACCCACGCGTTTATAATTGTATTGCGATTCAACGGCTTCCGACAGTTGTTGCATCTCTTTTTTTGTCTTAAATCCGGTACGCACCACAAACTGTTTTGAAGCGTCTGTGATATGTACATAACGACCGCCTTCCAACATCAATTCGTCTCCTTCAATGTCTTTTTCCGTTTTTTCGTTGGAACAAACAAACGTATTCAGGCATCCATAGCGGTCGTGCAACAAAAATTCTTTTGCAAAATAGGGTTTTGGCTTCAATATAAACGTTTGAGCAAAAACAGTTTCATTGCTATAAATCAATTCAACAGCGTAGCTGAAATAGTAGTTTATGTCAACACCGGGAAATAGGGCTGCAAACGATACCGGAATACGGTAAATATTGTTTCCGCCCGGAATTGATACCGTTTCGGTGATTTGCTGTGAACTACGATAAGAGCGCAACGTTTTTTTCAAAACAACATTAACAGATTGAGTGTCGTTGAAATAGATGATATAGAGATATTTTTCCGTGTTTTTCTCCAAATCGACTGTAGTGTCGGTATCTATTCCGTACACGCGCGGTTTTAGGCAACGGGAGATGGCTACAGTCGGATCAATCGTAGTCCAATCGGGGCGGTTGAGTTTGCTGTTTCTTCGGTTCAATTTTCCGTTAATGGCAAAATAGTCATCGCTGGCATTCATCAAACGCACGGTTGGAACATCGCCATAAACTTCGGCATAATGCACACGATAGCGAAGATAGATATGTTGCAATGGATAAAGATCAAAGGCTTCGTCAACAGCGGGAACGTCAACATTTACAAAATAGTTGCGCAAAATATCAAGAGGCAGTGTACAACGTCCGGCATCATTAACCGACAGATACAGCGGTTCTGTTGCCACGTTTTCTAAAACAGAATCAACATATCGGTCAATATAAAGTTGTACCAATATTTTATAATTCGGTCGTAAAACAGGAAGCGTTCCGGCTGTTTCGGAATACCGTGCGATGGTAAATCCGCTTTCGGCATCTGTCGAAATAGAAACGGCATGTTCCAAGTCGGTTGGATGCTTTGTTTCAAAACGCAAAATGCAATATACCACACCGCCAATAGTTTCGTTTCTGACCGTAATGTTACAATATTGATTCAGCTCAAAGTTTCGGATGAAAAACCGCTCTAAAAAATCTTTCATATAAAGGGTGTTCGCCGAAGAAGTGGTAACAGGAATACCGTTTCGGTGATTGGCAGCCTGAATTTCGTTGGCATAAGTGGTAAATACTGCCGTTTTGTTACCATAAGCAACAACAAATGTTTTACCGGACAAAGTCGCCCATCGTGTAAAAGAATATTCTGTTATATAGTTTGACCCCTCGGTGTCAATGGTGTTGCCTTGAAACGTGAACGAAAGATCGTTTTTGGCAAAATCGATCAAAAAAGGGTGGTTGATGATGGAAACGCTCATGGTTTTATAGATTAAAGGCTTGCATAATTACGAATCGATTCTTCATTTTTTTCAAACTCCAACTGCAAATTTCTATTTAAAACGGCTTGCCTGTTTTTCGGGTCTTTCAAAAAACGATTCATCGTTTTCATCTCTTTCAACAAATCGTTGTTGCTGCTTGGCGAAGTCTCTTTTCTGAATTTTACAGCTTGGCTGATGTTTCTGTCGGCAAATGTAGCATTCATCTTTCGAGCTGCTGTGGACAGTTTTTTTTCATTGGGAACAACCACTTGCGACAGCGCAAAGGCATTGGTGCGCCCTTTTTGATATTCATCCAAAGCCGAAACCACCGGAGCTGTAGCCGGATCGGTGAGCAAACGGTTGGAAGCGATCCACTCTCGACCGGCTTCACCGGCACGGATAATTTGCTCGCGCTCAATAAAACCACCGCGTGCATACGGCGTTGGTTGCGATTGTATGGCTGCTACCTGTGCCGCCGTTGTTGCCACCATCAATCCTGTTAAAATCCCTGCCACAATCAATCCCGGAATAGAGTTGGCATTTTTTGCCCATATCATGGCAATACCCAAAGCTCCCTGAATCAAAGCCTGTACGGTGGCAGCCTTTTTTTCGCGCTCAAATTGAACACGTTTCATCTCTAATTCTTTGGCTTCTTTTTCTTCGTTCATGGCTGCAATCTGCGAATCATATTGTTCTTGACTAATCAAACCGGAATCTAACCGCGCCTGTAATGCCTCTTTTTTCTTGTCTTGATCGGCAACGTATTGATTGAAGGCTTCCTGCTCTTTGTTGGTTTGCACCTGATTGATGTCTGACAAAATACCAATAACGCTTTGTTGAACAAACTCCAAACCTTCAACAACATCGGCAAACATGTCTTGATTAAAACCGTATTCACTGATATTTTGCATAGCTTCGAACATTTTATCAAGTGCCGTTGTTCCTTTTTTCAACGATTTGTTGTCAACATTAATGTCAATGTTAAGGACGGCTTTGTTTTCCAATTCATTCAGCGTTTTCAAAAGCTCGTTCAACCTTTGCAACTCGGCACTGTCGGCAGCATCGCCCAACTGCAACTGATAATTGATGGCTTCAATAACCACTTGTTTTTGTTCGTTGTAGCTTTTCCGAATATCGGCAAGTTGCTTTTGTCGCTCGGTCATCGCATCACGCTTTTGGTTTTCTGTTTCGCCGTTAATGAAACCAACAACGCCGGAAGTCTCTTTTTTGATGATGTTGGCAATGGAGCGCGCCCGTTCAACATTGACATTTTCAAGCGTGGCTTGCAATCCTTCAACCGACTTTTTCAGTAAATCAATTTCGGAAACATCGGTCGAAGTGTTTATCAAAAATTGATAATTGGAGATTTGCTCTTGAATGGCTTTAGCCTGTGCATCCCACTCTTTTTCGACACCCAACACCGCCGTGATCAGCTTCGATGCTTCGGGATCGTCTTGATATTTTTTAGCCAACTTCGCCACTTCGCTTTGCGCTTTTTCGACAATTTTTTGGTATTTGTCAAGATGCTTTTGGGCTAAATTGGCAACAGCTTCCTGCTTTTCGGTTTCCAATTGTTTTGCGATTGCGACCCCTTTATCCCCAAACCTTTTCGCTTTATCAATCAGTACGTCATACTTTTCAACCAACGCCTCTTTTTCTTTGGCATAATCGCTGAGCGTTTCCGTCAATCCCTGTTTACGAAGTGAAGCCACCTCTTTCTCAAATTCGGCAAAAGCCTTGATTCGTTCTTCTTGTGCTTCTTTTTCGGCTGCCTCTTTGTTGCGAAGTTCGGTGCACGCAGCACATGTACAAGTTTTGTAATCGCCGGTGCATTTCGGTTCACCATCTTCTGGTTTGCCGTTTTCCAGTGCTGTAGTTGACAATGGTTTTTTTTCAGAATTGATAATATTATCAAAAGCGGATTCCACTTCATCCGCTTCAGCTTTGGCTTCATCGCCGGTCTCTTTAATGATATTAATGACTTCTTTCCAAGTGTGAGAAAAGCCGTCAAACCAAACACGACCAGTGTTGTATAAACCAAAAATATCTTTTTCATAAGATCCGTCAAGCATTCTCTGACGAAAACCTTCTAAGTCATCATCTTCAATTGCTTTTTTAACATCTTCCACAAATTGATTGCCGATTTCCTCGCCATACATGGACGTAAAATGTTTCCGAATTTTTTGAAAACCGGATGCTTGCTTTTCTAAGGCATCCTCCCAAATTTCACCGGTTTTTTCGGCTTTCATGCGTTCTGCGGTATTGATACGAATACTGCTTGTTACATCTTTATAAGCCTTTTCAATATCTCTGATTTTACCTTCTTCATCAATATGCGATTGTATGATGTCGGGATATAGTTCTTTCAGTTTGTCCAACGCTTTTTTGTATTCATCTGATCCCTCTTTAGCCTTTTTCAGTGCATCAAACAGAACCTTTGCCTGTGCTTCCTCTTTGGAAGCCTCCTTGTTAAATTCATTCATCGCTTTTTCGGCAACAGAAAGCCGTGTAGCATACTTGTAAACCGTAACGGCAGCCAAAGCAACAGCGGCAATGATAGCCGTCCATGGTGTAGCCATAGCAGCCCTGTTTGCCAATTTCTGAGCGCGCTCTTGAGCGGTGGTTGCTGCTGCATTGGCGAGTTTTGCCTGTGTTTCTTTTGCGGCTGCAATTTGGCATTGAACGGTGTAAAACAAATTCCCTTTTTTCTGAATGTTTTTTTTGTATTCGGCAGCTTCAGCCAACTTGGTTGCGGCGATGTTTTTCAACTCTTGCGCATGGGCAGCGGCGTTTGCTGCCGTTTCACGAATCTTTTTAATACGAAACGCATCGGTCAATGCCATACGGTGCGCCTTCAACGATGCCAACAATTTATCTTTAACTATTTGCAAATTGTCGATGATCAAATTTTTGTTTTTGGCAACCCACAAAGCCGTCAACAATCCGGCATAAATACCGATAGTACCCATGTTTTGAGCAGCCCATTTGGTCAGTTCCGACAAAATAGTCAACGTTTTGGCTGTACCCTCGTTCAATAAGGTTTGAACCGGTATCAACGATTCGCCCAAAGCAGACTTGGCTTTATTAACAGCGTTTTCCGATTTTTCCAAAGCAGCAGCAGCGTTGTAGTTGACCACCGAAAACTCATTCATCAAACTGGTTGATTCGCTGAAAGCTGTTTGCGATATACTCAAAATCTCTCGGAAGCGGTCAGCGTTTGACGACATAGCTCCAATAGCTTTGTTCACACCATCGGCATTCAATTTCAAGTCGCTCAATGTAACAGCAACCTGAGTGGCATTCATTCCTTTTAACGATTCC
Source organism: Bacteroidales bacterium (assembly GCA_028710155.1). GTDB lineage: Bacteria > Bacteroidota > Bacteroidia > Bacteroidales > WRLA01 > WRLA01. The sequence goes on from JAQUSR010000005.1 coordinate 38,495, forward strand.
GAAAATTGCAGGGCAAACTCCATCGGATTGGTGTTGATTAATGCTTCAACGGCATCAACAGGTTGCTGCATAACGGCTGCAAATTTCGCTACATCTTGTGCAGCAGTCCTTAACAAAATACCGTAGGATCGTGATGCAACTTCGGCATCAATGGAGTTCTCTTCAAAAGCGGCACCCAAAGCAATAGCTTCTTCAATCGAAGGTTTAAAAACTTCCGGTAAAGCACCTACGCGCGTGGTGAAGTTGGCTATGTTTTGCTCACCGGCTTTACTGTTGGCTCCTACTTCATTGATGGCAGAACCAATAGCCATATAAGCATCTTCAATCTCCATATCCTTTGTCTCTTGGTAGGCTGTTTTCAATTTGCCCAATACATTGGCAATCTCTTCGGCACCACCCGAAAACGAATCGCCCAAAGCAACATTGGCAACATCGATGGCTTTGGTGAACGATAAAATATCTTTTTTGGCAACACCTATACGACCACCTTGTTCGGCAATCTTATTCAGGTTCTCGACCGATGTGCGCGTGTCTATTTTTTGCAGCTCTTCATTCAAGGCTTCCACTTCCTCTTTGGTCATGCCGGTTGTTTTGCGGACGGCAGCCTGTGCATCATCCATCTTGGCAAACTCATTGACGTATTCCGAAATGAAAGAGGTTGTCATATTCTTGAACTTGTCTCGTCCTAAATAACCGTTACAGGTTTTTAGTGATGCAAAATTAGAAAAATCAATCACACAGAATTCTGTGTGATTGATTTTTTTTGTAAGTTTTTATTTTTATAGTACTTTGAAGATGCATT
>JAQUSR010000097.1 GCA_028710155.1 Bacteroidales bacterium
ACCTTTGCTCTATCAATTATGAGCAAAAAGAAAATTATATTGTCTATCGTTTCACTGCTTATTTTAGCAGTAATTGGAACGATTGTTTTTTTTATTCCAAAACCGCAACAACCCGAGGAACCAGAACCGGAAGAGGTCGTTGTTATTCCTTTTTCCGATAGTTTAATTTCTATTCTAGATCATGAAGTTGATGATTATCTTCAAAAGATGGGATTTAACGGTTCTGTTGCTATATTATATAAAGGAGTGCCGTTGTATAAAAATTGTCAAGGACGATATAATTTGTTACGTAAAAGCGATTCGATTACTTTTTCTACAACGTTTCAATTAGCGTCGGTGAGTAAACCATTTACCTCCATGGCAGTTATGATGTTGTGGGAACAAGGAAAAATTCAAATTGAAGATCAATTGCAAAAATATATTCCGGAATTTCCTTATCCCGAAATCACTATACATCAACTATTGAATCATACATCCGGTTTGCAAGATTATACTAAATTGGTAGAACAAAATTGGGATGAAGACAAAGTGATTACTAATGAAGATTTATTGAAACTATTGATAGAGCATCATTTGCCTTTGAATTTTGCTTCCGGGAAAAGGCATTCTTATAGCAATACGGGCTATACTATGTTGGCATTATTAGTAGAACGTGTAACGCAAACCCCCTATCATCAGTGGGTTAAAGAAAATATTTTTATGCCGGCGGGAATGCAGACAGCTTGGGTTTGGAATCCTACGGCAGCTGATACGATGAACGATTGTGCTATTGGTTATATCAGCCGTTCACGAAAAGCACGCTATTATCCGCATGTAAAATGTGATGAAATTGTGGGAGATAAAAGTGTTTTTTGTAGTATTAATGATATGATTTGCTGGGATAAAGCAATTCGTCAACGGATGTTTGTGAGTGATACTACAATGCAAAAAGCGTGGTTGCCTTCCAAAATAATCAAAAAAGAGGTAGCTTATGGCTTGGGATGGCGTATAAAAGATTTCGGAGATAGACATGCCGTGTATCACAATGGAAAATGGAATGGTTTTACAGCATCTCATACCCGTTTTAATCAAGAAGAAATAACGATTTTGTTGCTCAGCAATACGCGCGATAAAGCAGCTCAATTAACCAATAAAATGCAGGAAAAAGTGTTTTCAATTCTTTATTCCGACTATAAAACAGGTAGAACCGAAAACGACGAAGAAGACACCGAAGTTGGTGGTGCTCAAAAAAGAAACCAATAGATATTTATAACGTTTCTTCTTTTAATATTTCTTTTACCCTTTCGATGGCTAAAGAAATATGATTGCACACATTTTGACGTCCGATTTCATCCACAAATTTTGCTTTTTCTAACGTATGATATACTTGTTCGGTGACACCGGATAGCACCACTTCAATTTTTTCTTTTTTGGAACGAATGTAGAGATTGTGTAAATTGTGAATTCCTGTAGAATCGATAAACGGAACTTTACGCATTCTGATTATCCGCACTTTGGCTTTAGCTCCACGGCCAAAATCACCAATTTCATCAAATTTGTTGGCAATACCAAAAAAGAACGGTCCATCAATTTCATATACTTCAACCGAATCGGGAATATTCAAAACTTCAGCCTCAGCATTCTCATCATTTTCAGTGGCTTTAAGCTCTGTGTCGATAATAGATATTTTGGATGTTTCCATAATTCGTTTCATAAACAAAATTATTGCCATGACTAAACCAATTTCTATAGCAATAGTTAAATCGAAAACGACTGTTAAAAAGAAGGTGGTGAGTAGCACGATAACATCAGATTTCGGATTTTTGAGCAGCAATTTAAATGATCGCCATTCGCTCATGTTGTAAGAAACAACGGCTAAAATTCCGGCAAGACAAGCCAAAGGAATATGAACGGCAAGCGGCATTAAAAAGAGATAAATGAGCAGAAGAAATGCGGCATGAATGATTCCTGCGACAGGTGTTCGTCCGCCATTGTTAATATTGGTCATGGTTCGTGCAATGGCGCCGGTGGCCGGAATTCCTCCAAAAATCGGTGTGATAATGTTGGCAAATCCTTGTGCAATGAGCTCGGTGTTAGAATGATGTTTTTTTCCGATAGTTCCATCGGCAACCATAGCAGAAAGCAAAGATTCGATGGAGCCTAAAATGGCAATTGTGAAGGCGGGTGCAATCAACATTTTTATTGCTTTGGAATCAATTTCTGGAGGAACGGGCTTAGGAAGTGGCGATCCGCCGGCTAATTCCGGAAATTTACTTCCAATAGTATCAATTTCAATTCCGAAATATTTTCGTCCTAAAAAAGCAAGTAAAGTCAAAATAATTATTGCAATTAAGGAACCGGGGATTTTTTTATTGATTTTTGGAATGAAGATAATGATTAAAATTGTAGCGATGCTGACAAGAGTGGAATATATGTTAATAGATTGAAAATGTGAAAAATAAGCAATCCATTTATCAATAAATTCAGAAGGGACTTCTGTCATTGTTAAACCAAAAAAGTCTTTGATTTGAGAGGAAAAAATGACAATTGCAATACCGCTTGTAAAACCGACAATGATAGGATAAGGAATGAATTTTATTACAGTACCCAATTTTAAAATCCCCATAATAATTAACATAATGCCGGCAAGAACCGTGGCAATAATTAATCCGTTGATGCCATACTCTGTAACAATGCCATAAATAATTACAATAAAAGCGCCTGTAGGTCCGCCAATTTGAACATCGCTACCACCCAAAAAAGAAATGATAAAACCACCAATGATAGCTGTAATTAAACCTTGTTGCGGACTGACTCCGGATGCAATACCGAAAGCAATGGCTAAAGGAATGGCGACAATACCTACAATTAAACCGGCTGTTAAATCATTCAAAAACATCTGCCGATTATACTTTTTTTCTCTGATTAGCGAAAATAGTTTAGGGTTAAAAATATTTTTTATATCATTCTTTAATTTGTTCATTATCACAAAAATATGTTTAATTATAAAAAATAAAAAATGCTTTTGTCATAAGAAAACAGAAAGCACTTTTTGATGGGTGCAAAGTTAACACTTTTTATTAGTAAAGAATGCTTAATTATTGATATTTATCCTTAAAAGTAATAGATGAAGTTTAAAAAAGGAAAGGCATATTTGTTGAATATCTTACCAAAAAAACACTACCTTTGCACCTTCTTATTAAAATAGAAAAAGTGTTTTGCAAATGAGCAATAAATATACTGATTATAAAGAACTTAACTTAGTTGAAGTTGCTAAAAACGTTTCCGAATTTTGGAACGACAATACAATTTTTGAAAAAAGTTTATCGCAACGCGAGGATGGAAAACCGTTTGTGTTTTTTGAAGGTCCTCCTTCAGCCAATGGACGTCCCGGAATCCATCATGTGATGGCTCGTACCATCAAAGATATTTTCTGTAGATATAAAACACTGAAAGGTTATTATGTGAGCCGTAAAGCCGGTTGGGACACGCATGGTTTGCCGGTTGAACTCAGCGTAGAAAAAGAGTTGGGTATTACCAAAGAAGACATCGGAAAGAAAATTTCTGTGGATGAATACAATCATGCTTGTCGCCGCGAAGTGATGAAATACAAAGATTTGTGGGATGATTTAACGGTTAAAATGGGCTATTGGGTCGATTTAGAAAACCCTTACATCACTTTCAAAAATGAATATATAGAAACATTATGGTATTTATTATCACAGATTTATAAAAAAGGATTGCTGTATAAAGGCTACACCATTCAGCCCTATTCGCCGGCAGCCGGAACCGGTTTAAGCTCGCACGAGTTGAATATGCCCGGTTGCTATAAAGATGTGAAAGACACCACATGTACGGCTCAATTTAAAATTCGCTCGCAACAAAAAAATTATCGATGCCCTTGGGGTTTCCCCGAAAGTGAACCGATGCCCGAAAACGTCTTCTTTTTGGCTTGGACAACTACTCCGTGGACTTTACCATCTAATACAGCGTTGGCAGTAGGACCGAATATCGATTATGTTTTGGTTAAAACTTTTAATCCCTATTCCGGTAGCCCGATGTTTGCAATTTTAGCCAAACCGTTGCTCCATGCGCATTTTCCCGAAAAAAATGCTGAATTGCCGATGGATGCTTATAACATAGGCGATAAAAATATTCCGTATCAAGTGATAGCAGAATGCAAAGGTAAAGATTTGGTAGGCATGGAATATGAGCAGCTGATTCCGTGGGTTAATCCGGGAGAAGGTGCTTTTCGCGTGATTGCCGGCGATTATGTTACCACTGAAGATGGTACCGGAATCGTTCATATTGCACCTACTTTTGGTGCCGATGATGATCGCGTTGCCAAACAATCTGGCGTTCCACCGTTGTTTATGTACGATTTGGACGGCAAACGTCAACCTATGGTGGATAAAACCGGAAAATTCTTTGAAATCAACGATTTAGATCCAAACTTTGTTCGTGAAAGTGTTCATACAGAACTTTATCAAGAATATGCCGGTCGGTTTGTAAAAAATGCTTATGACTCGAATTTGACTGAAAAAGATACCACTTTGGATGTTGATTTGTGCGTGATGCTGAAGCAACAAAACAAAGTTTTCAAAATTGAAAAACATGTTCATAATTATCCGCATTGCTGGCGCACCGATAAACCGATTTTGTATTATCCGTTGGATAGCTGGTTTATTCGTACAACAGCCGTTAAAGATCGGATGATAGCATTGAATAAAACCATCAATTGGAAACCGGAAGCCACAGGAAGCGGACGTTTTGGTAATTGGTTGGAAAATTTAGTCGATTGGAATTTATCGCGCTCGCGTTATTGGGGAACACCGTTACCCATTTGGCGTACAGAAGATGGAACAGAAGAAATTTGCATCGAATCGGTGGCACAACTTCGTCAAGAAATCGACAAATCGATTGCCGCTGGATTTATGAAAGAAAATCCTTATCAATCAGAAGATTATACAAAATTTGATTTACATCGTCCTTATATTGATAATGTGATTTTGGTATCGGAAAACGGCAAAAAAATGACTCGTGAAACCGATTTAATTGATGTTTGGTTTGATTCCGGAGCGATGCCTTATGCCCAACAACATTATCCTTTCCAACCGCTTAGTGAAAAAACATTTCCCGCCGATTTCATTGCCGAAGGTGTTGATCAAACGCGTGGATGGTTTTTTACATTACATGCCATAGCCACCATGATTTCCGATTCTGTATCGTATAAAAATGTGGTTTCCAATGGTTTGGTGCTGGATAAAAACGGAAATAAAATGTCAAAAAGGTTGGGAAATGCTGTTGATCCATTTGAGACATTGGCAAAATATGGTCCGGATGCCTTACGATGGTATATGATTACCAATTCGCAACCATGGGATAATCTTAAATTTGACCTTTCCGGAATCGAAGAAATTAAACGCAAATTTTTCGGAACTCTTTATAATACCTATTCTTTCTTTGCACTTTACGCTAATATTGACGGTTTCTCCTATCAAGAAAAAGAGATTCCGATGGCGCAACGTCCGGAAATTGATCGTTGGATTTTATCGGAACTCAATTCGTTAATTCAAGTGGTTGATGATGCCTACAATACTTACGAACCCACCAAAGCCGGTCGTGCCATCTTCACTTTTGTCAACGACCATTTAAGTAATTGGTATGTACGTCTTTGCCGTCGGCGTTTTTGGCGTGGCGACTATACTGAAGATAAAATTTCAGCCTATCAAACCCTTTATACCTGTTTGGAGACAGTAGCTCAACTTTCTTCACCAATTGCACCATTCTATTCAGATCAATTGTATCGCGATTTGAATCAAGTTACCGGAAAACAAAACTTTGAATCGGTGCATCTTTCTAATATGCCTATTGCTAATGAACAATTGATTGACAAAGACTTGGAACAACGTATGGAGTTGGCACAAAAAATCTGTTCGTTGATTTTATCGTTACGCAAAAAAAGCAACATTCGAGTTCGTCAGCCGCTGAACAAAGTGATGATTCCGGTTGCCAATTTGACGGAAAAAGAGCAAATTGAAAAGGTGAGCAACTTGATTATGAGCGAAGTCAATATTAAAGAAATTCAATATTTGACAGAAGCATCCGATATTTTAGTCAAAAAAATCAAAGCCAACTTCAAATTGTTGGGACCAAAATTCGGAAAATCGATGAAACAAGTTGCCGACTTGATAGCAACTATGTCGCAAAAAGAGATTAACGAGTTGGAAACCAATGGAATCATTCATCTTTCGTTAAATGGAGATCCGATTGAAATTTTGGCTACAGATGTAGATATTACCACCGAAGATATTGAAGGCTGGGCAGTGGCAACCGATGATGGAATTACCGTAGCATTGGATGTAACTATCACAGAACCATTATATCAAGAAGGAATAGCTCGTGATTTGGTGAATCGGATTCAAAACCTTCGTAAAGAGATGAATTTTGAAGTAACCGACCGCATTCAATTGACGATTGATGCAGCTACCGATTTGCGTCAAGCCATCGAAAAGAACGAAAAATATATCTGCTCTGAAATTTTAGCTGATGCCATTTGTTGGAAAGAACAATTACAAGATATTCAAGAAGTTGAAGTTGGCGACGACTTAAAATTGCGCATTGAAATTAAAAAATCACTATCTTAAAATATAATTAGTTATGGAACAAGAAGAATTAAACTCGACAGAAAAAGCTCGTTATTCTGATGAAGAATTGGAAGAGTTTCGACAGATTATTCTCAACAAATTGGAAAAAGCAAAAGCGGATTTGAAATTACTCAACGATTCGTTTAATAATGAACACGATACACGTGATACATCTCCAACATTTAAAATATTGGAAGAGGGTTTTCAAGTGATGTCGAAAGAAGAAAATGGACGTATGGCAGCTCGTCAGCAGAAATTTATCACCAACCTTGAAAACGCCTTGATTCGTATCGAAAACAAAACATACGGAATTTGTCGTGTAACCGGAAAATTGATTCCCAAAGAACGTCTGAAAAGTGTGCCTCACGCCACTTTAAGCATGGAAGCCAAATTAGGTCAATACGAATAATTGAAAAATTATATCCACAAAAGCAACTTCTGTCGGAAGTTGCTTTTTTTTTAATAAAAAATAACAATTTGGTATATCAAAAATTAAAATACCTTTGCACCTAATTTTAACGAGCGTTCTTTTTCGTATTTTCTTGATTCTAATTCGATAAGTATCAATCTTATCCATAAAAAGTGTTTACACGTTTTTTAGCAAATTGAGGGAAATTTTTCGAGCGGATACAACAAAAAAACGTGTTTTAATAACTTATTTATGATAGAATTTAAAGATTTAGGTGTTCGTGAAGAACTCCTAACAGCCATAGCCGAGCTCGGTTATGAAAATCCCATGCCCATTCAAGAAGAAGTTGTTCCATTTATTTTATCTGAAACAGACGATCTTATTGCTTTAGCACAAACCGGAACAGGAAAAACAGCAGCTTTTGGATTGCCGTTGCTCACTTTGACCGATCCTGCCATCCATCAAATTCACTCGCTGATTCTTTCACCGACACGCGAACTTTGTATTCAGATTTCCAACGACTTAAAAAATTATTCCAAACACCTGAAAGGTGTCAAAGTTGTTCCTGTTTATGGTGGTGAAAGTATTGTCAATCAGTTGAAACAATTGGATGTGGCTCCACAAATTCTTGTGGCAACACCCGGTCGTTTAATCGATCTTCTGAATCGCAAAAAAGTAAATTTGAGTCATGTCAAATTTGTTGTGTTAGACGAAGCAGATGAAATGCTGAATATGGGATTTCAAGAAGATATTGAAACCATTTTGCAAAGTGTTCCGGATGATCACCGAACTTTTCTTTTTTCGGCTACAATGCCCAAAGAGATTGAGCATATTGCCAAAAAATACATGAAATCATCTCAAGTAATTGCTGTAGGTGAACGCAATTCCGGTTCTGATAATGTAGAACACGTTTTTTATGTTGTTCAAGCATCCAATCGCTATTTGGCATTGAAACGTGTGGTGGATATGAATCCCGATATTTACGGCATCGTTTTTTGCCGCACGCGACAAGAGACGAAAGAAATTGCTGATAAACTGATGCGTGACGGTTATAATGCCGATGCTTTGCATGGCGATTTAAGTCAAGCACAACGCGACAGCGTGATGAACAAATTCCGGATTCGTAATTTACAAATTTTAGTAGCTACTGATG
>JAQUSR010000098.1 GCA_028710155.1 Bacteroidales bacterium
AATAATTTGTATCTTTGCTATATAATTAAGGAAGTATGGATGTATTATACTATGAATTCTCTTTCTTCCCTTAAAACATATACAAAATTGATAGAACTACGTCCATACCAAATCGAGGGAATTAGATCCATATTCGATGCTTGGGATCCAACTTCACACAATCTGATGAATGTTTTGTTTCAGATGCCCACCGGAACAGGAAAGACAACTGTCTTTTCCGAACATTGATGAATGCCATCATGCAAAAGCTGCTACTTATAGAAAATTGTGGGATATTTATTATGAAGCACGTTTTCTGGGAGTTACTGCTACACCTATTCGCATGAACGGTGAAAGATTTTCTGACCTATTTGATATACTCATTAACTGCGGACAACTAAGTGGCTTTGTCTCTCATGGTTATTTAGTTAAAGTGAAGCCTTTTGTAGGTGTAACCCCCAACTTGTCATCCATCAATATTAAAATGAATGATTACGTTCAAGACGAATTGGGTGAACTCATGCAGGATTCCGAACTGATGGCAGATCTGATAGAAAGCTATTATAGTAAAGCTGAAGGTAAAAAGATGATTCACTAGTGTCCACTAAAAAAAAATAAGAGTTAATTGACCATCTTCAACCACATCAGCAATCTCATTGGTAAAGAGTTCCTTGATAGGAGTCTTATCCAACAACGAAGCACTCAATATTCTCAACACTTCGTAGGTACTTCTATGCAGTCCGAGGTCGTGTTCTACAATTGCCACCATGCAATATGCTGTTATGGCAGTAAATATTTGGATACGTACAGCACTCTCCGTTGTTCCCCAAAAGGATTTGATTTTAAGATGCTGCTTGATCCATTTAAAGAAGAGTTCCACCTGCCAACGATATTTGTAAAGCAAGGCAATTTGCTCTGCGGATATTTCAACGTTATTGGTCAGATATACAAAAGTTCGGTTCAACGTTTCAGCGTAGAATACAACTCTGCGGAGCTCATCAGGATACTTCTTGGCAGAAGCATACCCGGTAAGTTGAATCAATTGATCAGAAAGTATGCCACCCCAATTGTGATTGGTATCATTATCCTTTATAACTTTATAATTCAATCCACTCTTTTCACGTATGACAAAATAGGCACTTATTTTATTAATATGATAAAGCCTTTTCAAATCATAATATCCGCGGTCGAAGATATAGTATGCCCCTGTTTCATAAGGAATTATATCCATAGCGTTTACATCATGAACTTTTGCTTCGGTTATATGAATGAACGTGGGAATTTGCATTTCAACATCAAAAAGAGTATGCATCTTAATCCCTGCTTTGGTATGGCGGAACTTTGCCCACCAGAAAACATTCAAGCACAAATCGATTGTCGTGGAATCAAAGGCATAAACCTGGCCTTCTATCTCAAAGTCTTTAGATATTCGTTTCTTTCGGGCAATGCCAATCATGTGGTAGGCAAAATCCTCAAAGATTTTAGATTCACGTCTTTCATTGACTTTGGAAAGATTACTTCGACTGACATTCTTGCTAAATCCAAGATGATAGGTCTTATTCGTATGTGCCGATATTGTGTTAGTCAAATCACGAAGACTATCACGATTGGACAGTTGCCCGAACATCATGACAAGCAACTGATTCCAGCAAGTGAAATGCTTAACGTATTTATCTCCTTCGTATTTTATAACAAGTCTTTGAAAATATTTCTGAGGAAGAAACTCTATGAGTTGAGCAAATATATATTTTCCACTATGCATCTGTATCCGTTTTGGCTAATAAAATGCAAAGTTAGCCATTCAAATCGTGGACATAATATTATGCTTGTAAACTTCATGTTTTCAGCTGTATAGATTGAATGTTATTAATTTTTAGTGGACACTAGTGGATTGGAGTAATGTGTATTTCGAATCGGCCATTCATGCACCTAAAACCATGCAAGTCGGATTTTTGGTTTTTATGGTCATGATGACCACCGGACGACTGCTGGCTAATTCGGCTTACCACATTTGGTCGAAGCCTATGGTTTTGAAAATTGCCAGTGTTTTGATTTTTGTAGGATTTTTCACGTCTTCTGTTTTGGTCGGTTTAGTCAATGAAATAATACTGAAGGTGGTGGTTAATTCGCTGGGATTTATGCTTATCGGATTGGGAATCTCTTGCATTGTGCCAACTATTTACAGTATTGTGGGAGATAAGGTCAAATCCATTTCAGTAGGTACGGCACTGACTATTATGTCCGGAATTAGTTTTGTGGGACCATTAGTTACAAATGTGTTTGTCGGATTTGTATCTAAACATTGGGGCTTGCAAATGGCTTACCTGAGTGTAGGAATCATAGGGCTTTGCATTTTGGTGATTGTGTCTGCGAGCAAAACGATGAAAAAGTGAATATAAAATCAAATTCATAAAAAACGCTCGACGCTTTTTTCCTTCGGGCGTTTTTTCTGGTTCTATTTTTTAGATTTCCGGAGTGATTTGTTCCGAATTTTCCATCACCGTCCGAACATCTTCATCGCATCCGTCAAACGGTCCGCTTTTTTGAATCTTGATGGTAGCCATCGCAGCCGCATATTTTCCGGCTTCTTCAATTGATTTGCCTTTGGCTCGCTGATACAAATAACCAATTGTGTACGTGTCTCCACATCCGGTTGAATCGACCACAACTTGCGGTTTGTATGCCGGGATTTTATAAAAATCTACGCCATCATACACCACAGAGCCGAAGCTTCCAAACGTTAACAACACTTCTTTCACTCCCCATCTATGTAACATCTTAGCAGCCGTTTTTACATCTGAAGAACCCGTAAGTACTTCCATCTCGTGTTCGTTTACTTTCAGTGTGTGAATATATTGCAAAGCCTCTTTTTTCTCTTTCCAGTCAATGGCATAGACCTTTTGATCACGTACTTCACGCAAATAGCCTTGCGAATCAACCGAAACCAAACCTCTTTTCGATAAATCACGCAACATTTCCAACGGAAAATCATCGGCGAGCAATGCTCCGAGATGAAAATAGGTTGCATCAATTCCTTCTAACTGGCTAATAGTGAATGGATCGGCTTTGGCGAGTACATGTTGTGTGCGGTTGTCGGGATTGTCATCGTAAATATTTTCAAAATAAACGGAGCTTTTGGACGCAAAAGCATTCACGGAAAGACCCTGCGAACGCATTTCTTCCACCACCTTCATTTCTGATTGTGCCAGTGATGTTACCAACAAATAGTCAACATCTTCGAAATGTTTTATGGCATGCAAAAAATAAAAGGAAGTGCCTCCCGGCATATAAACTGTTTGGCGAGGTGTGACCACTTTGTCTAACGTGATGTGACCAACGCAGCAAATATCGTATGTTATCATCTTAACAATTTCTTCTTATCAATGAAGCGCAAAGGTAACCATTGTTAAGGTAAAAAAGAAAAGTTGGAAGTTATATTTAGCTGTTAAGTTTGCCTGATTTATTTCTGTACAACCAATAAAAAAATTGGAAAAACTTTCCATTCGCCACTCTCCGTTTTTTTTGTGAATCACGTAGCATTCTTTGAAAGAATAAGTTGCAAATCCGGCCTCTTTTTCCACTTTTTCGCACATCACTTTTACCATTTCCGATGAATTGTCCGCCATTAAAATTTCACCGATGGCATCTTTCAACAAAAGACTCAACGCACCCGTTCCTGCACCGTATTCCATAACTCTCCATTCCGGTTGAAGCGGAATGTTTTCTGTTATTGCATCGGCAACAACTTGAGTTCGTTCTTTGCGCATCGCTTCGAAATTCCACGTTGCAGCATATTGATCAAATTGGTTCATTTTATTCTAATTTTAATTAACAAGTAAAGTAAGTAAGAAAAACTAAAAACAAATTGGAATTTTCCAAACAATAACTGTCCGGCTAATTTATTTTTCTGCACTATTTTTATTATCAAGAAGCATAATAGCAATACTATCAATGAAATAAATGGAGCTAATAGCAGATCATAAATCCAAATATTTACTTCCGAAAAATTCAGTTTTCGTTTACAAACAATAACAAGACTTATTCCGTAAAAAAAATACAGCCTAGACGACACAAGGCAATAACAATTGTCCTCCTTTTTTGAGTGCAAAATTCTTGAAATTCAATTTTAAAGATGGCCGAAAGAAGAAACCGCTTACCAAGAAAAATAACGGCATGTGAAAAGAATAAATAAACTCATACATGGGATTATGAAAAAAATCATATTCGCTCCGCAATTACTGAACTGAATGCCCCAACAAAATACAAAAAATAGCAAACCCTTTCAAAGCGTCAATAAATTCAATTCGGGTGTTCTTTCCCTCCATTTTCCTTCTATTACTTTAAGATGCTTAATTCGCTTTAATTTATCTAAAATCTAAGTAAAGATAAATACGTTTCTATTGTTATAGTTTAGAAGGCAGCAAGTTTTTTCGTATTTTTGTATTGGAATACATCATTGACAATTTATAAATGGAATACATACTAAACGCTCCTCGCCATTTCAGTGCGACCATTAAACTTCCTGTATCAAAAAGCATTAGCAATTGCGCCTTAATCTTGAAAGGCCTCAGCAAAAGCACATTGCCTATTGAAAACCTATCGGATTGCGATGACACGTAAGTGATGATCAAAGCGTTCGAATCGAATAGCAACATCGTTGATGTGAAAGCTGTCGGCACTTCGATGCGTTTCTTGACGGCTTATCTTTCGCAATGCCCCGGCGAAAAAATAATTACCGGAATAGAGCGAATGAAGAATCGTCCCATTCACATGTTGGTGGATGCGTTGAATTTGTTAGGCGCAGACATCAAATATGCAGAAAAAAAGGATACCCACCGCTCCATATCAAAGGAAAACTGTTGGATGGTGGCGAAATATATTTAGCCGGAAACATTAGTTCGCAATTCATTTCTGCTTTGCTGATGGTGGCTCCCAATATGACTAAGGGATTGACCATTCATCTTGAAGGAGAAGTTATTTCGCAACCTTATATTCGTATGACCTTGTAAGTAATGAGCGAATTTGGCGTAAAAGCTTCGTGGAAAGAAAACACAATTACCATTCATCCGGATCTTTACAAACCAACTCTATTTTTGGTCGAATCGGACTGGTCGGCGGCTTCGTATTGGTACGAGATTGCATCACTTTCCGACAAAGCCGAAGTCGAATTGCTTGGATTGTTTCAGGATAGTTCACAAGGCGATTCGAAAGTGGCGGAATTATTTCAGGATTTAGGCGTTTCGACCGAATATACCGATAAAGGCGTGATGTTGCGCAAAACCGGAAACAAAACAAAAAAAAATGTTTCACAATTTTGTGAACGAACCTGATTTGGCACAAACATTTGTGGTAACTTGTTGCATGTTGGGCATTCCTTTTCTGTTTATGGGACTTCAAAGTTTGAAAATCAAAGAGACCGACCGCATTGAAGCGCTCAAAGCTGAAATGAAAAAAATGGGTTATGTGATTCCCGACCGTGACAACAGTATTATGGAATGGGATGGTGAACGTTGCATCGCTGAAGAAAAGCCGGTGATTAAAACGTACGAAGACCACCGCATGGCAATGGCTTTCGCTCCGGCAGCTATTCTTTTAGAAAAATTGAACATTGCCGAGCCTCAAGTTGTTTCAAAGTCGTATCCAAATTTTTGGAAAGATTTGACTGCGGTTGGGTTTTCGATTGAAGAATCGGTACAGAAATAAGAACCCAAGAAGTTTAGAATAGAATATGCATTCTTTCGAAATCCATTTTTGGGTAGTATGCTTGCCAGCATTGCTTGTGGCATCATCGGAACTTACATATCCGTCGATTAGTTTTTATCAGCGGAGGTATTACGCATGCTTCGTTGGGAGGTTTGGGCGTCGGTTTGTATCTTGGTTATAATCCGATTCTGTCTGCTATGATTTTTTCCATCGCTTCGGCGTTTGGCATTATTTTCATATTTCTCACGCTGGGTTACGTGAACGGCATTTCGGATTATTTGTTTGGAAATATTCTGACTATAACTCACTCGGATATATCATGATGTTTTTTATCGCTGTTTCCATCATTCTCGTCATACGTTTGGTCGGTGTTGTTTTATTGATGTCGTTGTTGACTATTCCGCAAATGACCGCCAATTTATTTACGTCTAATTTTCGAAAAATGATATTCCTTTCCATCGGCATCAGTTTTTTGTGCTGTTTGGGTGGTTTGATTCTTTCTTATTGTCTGAATGTTCCATCGGGAGCGTTTATTATTTTAGTGATGACTGTTTTGTTCGGATTGAGCAAAGGTTACAAACATTTGAAAAATTAACGTTTTCTTCAAGCCAAAGTTTCAAATAAAACTCCTATCTTCGTAGGAGTGAATTTGGGTATATGTTTTCTATTTAAGAAAAAATTTAATATAAACAAAATCACGTAAAAGTAAGGTCTAAAAAAATATATTGTATGAAAAAATATTTTCCATATATCTTGTCTTTTATTGCTCTGTCCGTTTCATTGGTTTTGTTTTTATCTTCTCAAAGCCTTGAAAAAAGCAAACAAGAATCGCCCCAAGTGTTGGCGATGATTAAGTCCGTAGAAATTTCGAACGAAGTGGAATTTGCAGGCGAAAAAATCGACCTGACTCGTTACAACAATCACGAACGTTTCGACCGTGAAATCAATATTCTTTGCTATATGCACGCCAGTATCATGCTGCTTTTCAAACGTGCCAATCGTTATTTCCCGATTATCGAACCTATTCTGAAAGAAAACAATATACCCAATGACTTCAAATACCTTGCTGTCATTGAAAGTTATATGGATCCGCGTGCTGTTTCTCCTGCCCGAGCAGCCGGTTTGTGGCAATTATTGTCGGGAACAGCTTCCGAGATGGGTTTGGAAGTTTCGAGTGAAGTTGATGAACGTTATTCCGTAGAAAAATCAACGGATGCTGCTTGCAAATATCTTCGTTCGGCTTATAATAAATATGGTAGCTGGGTAAATACAGCTGCTTCTTATAATGCCGGAATGGGGCGAATTAGCAACGAATTATCTGACCAACAAAGCGATTCAGCCCTTGACCTCTGGTTAAACACGGAAACTTCCCGCTATGTTTTCCGGATGGCTGCCATCAAATTGGTTTTCGAATCGCCCTACAAGCATGGTTTTGTTTTGACTCCGGATGCGCTTTATAAACCGATAGAATGCAAAGATGTAACTGTGACAAGCTCTATTGATTTAATTCAATTTGCAAAAGATCAAGGTATTAACTATGCCGATCTAAAAGAATTTAATCCTTGGCTTCGTGATGACAAATTAACGGTTAGCGGAGGAAAGTCATACACTATAAAAATTCCTACTCCCGAATCGCTTACGTACAAAGATGACAAAGTGAAAGTACATGACAAACGGTGGTTGGCAGAATAGAAAAACAAGGCAATTCGTTATTGTGAATTAAAATTTTATATATCCCCTAATTCCCTCTAAAATTTTATGATTCAAAATGCCATCTATCCGGTAGAATGTGAACACCTTAAGCCATACATCAAGCATTATTTTGTCTTAGATTTCAGCAACCTTCCAACGGAAGAAATGGAAGTAAAAGTGCCACCAACCGGTTTTCCTGTTTTGCAATTCCATTTTGGA
This sequence comes from Bacteroidales bacterium, assembly GCA_028710155.1. Taxonomy (GTDB): domain Bacteria; phylum Bacteroidota; class Bacteroidia; order Bacteroidales; family WRLA01; genus WRLA01. The sequence continues at coordinate 7,594 of JAQUSR010000098.1, forward strand.
GAAAATTCGAATTTTTATCGGCACAAGCATTATACTGACCAATCTCTTTTTATCGGTCAATGCAGCAAACACATAACACTTCAAATATCGAAAGGATTAAAACTTGTTGGTGTTAATTTCAAGCCTTACGGATTACACAATCTGCTCGGAATTTCGCCTTCCCAAATATTGAATAGTGGCATCGAAAGTCATTTGTTTTTTGGAGAAGATGAGGTAGAAAATATTATACAAATTCTGAAAACAAAAGGCATAGAAGAAGGCATCAGTGAAATAGAAAAACTATTGCTTTCATTTCAACAATCAAAAGTGAAAATACGCCCTTATTTTGATGAAATAGTAGATAAAATAGAAAACCAGAACGGTTTGATTGATTATTTGAGTTTGCTCGGAAAAAATATGCAGAGACGCTCATTTCAACGCTATTTCAAAGAAGTTATCGGCATTTCTCCCAAATTGTTTTGTCAAGTGTTGCGACATAAATACATCATGGATTTGCTCTATAAAAATCCGAAAATGACATCTGAACTTTGTTACAAGTTTAGTCTCATAAAATAAGCTTGTCAACATTAGTCC
>JAQUSR010000099.1 GCA_028710155.1 Bacteroidales bacterium
CATTAGTATTAACTAAATTCAAACTGTCAATACTGCCACCATACATATAGCCGAACAAGCCTTGGTAATCGCTTGTTGGTGCGTTGATGTACAAATTGCTGATGCTATGACCGCCGCCATGGAAGTGGCCTTTGAATCTATTCGTGTTATTTCCTATCGGTGTCCAGCTCGTTCCGCTGCCTACGCTTGCACCGCACACACTGCTCAAATCCAAATCGGCGGTGAGTTTAAAGTGGATGCCTTCGCCACAAGCCGGAACATCGTTGCCTTTGTAAGTAAAGGCAGCACCGCTGTTGATACCGTCGCGGAAAACTTGTAATTCGGCTACATTGTCGATGGTGTATGTCGTTTGTGCCCAAGAAGGCAGACAAAAACCGGCAACCATTACTAATACGAAGGCAACTCTTCGCCAATAAATAATGTAACCGGAAGCGTTTCTACTCTTTTGAATCTCGTTGATGTTGCTAAAAACAGATAGCTCTGTAATTGGTGTAAATTGTTTTTTCATTATTTCTCTTTTGAATTCATAAAAAGAAGCATTTTTGCTTCGAAAAACTTTTGCAAAGATATACATTAATTTATAATATAAAATACAATTTTTAAAATTTTTAACATACTTTTTTGTTTCGCAAGTTCGATATTTTGTATCATACAGAATTATAGAAATTTACAAAGTTTTTATGCTTGTATGTCCAATTTAATTGGTGCTATTTTTTGAAATAAAAACAAAACAATTGCATTTTCTTGCAAACAAAACAATTCAAAAATACCAAAAACCGATCAATGTGGACGTGCTTTTTCCATTGTTAAAGACATCACCGGCATCAACAAAAATGGGTAAGAAAGCAGATAAAGCATCTCAAAAACAATACTTCTACCAATCAACGGCAAAGTATTTTGAAACCGACTTTAAAACCAAAATTTGCTTTTAGTGTCGTATGGACAAAGTCATAAAAACGCTGTAACGGTTATTTAGAACGAGACAATAACTCAAAAAAAAAGTACCAATTTTAAGATTGGTACTTTCTTCTTTCTTTGGAGTTCCGCTACTCCACAATCGCTCCCGTTACAAAATTGAATTGGATGGTATTGTCTTGAGGAACGATGTCTTTATAAAGTCCGTTAATAAGCAATCCGTTGAGAATAGGCGTTAAAATGGGTACTTGTTCCATATAACCGTTTAATTGTTCTTGCGTTTCGGCAGAAAGCACTTCATCGCCATGATAGTGCGTAATAAAGGCTTCGGTTCCCGCTTGAATCATCATGTCAATAATGACGGGGTCGGTAATGCCAAAAGGTTCCGTATAAGATTGAATGTAATTAGTGATATAACCGGTAACGCATTGATCGGAATATTGATCAAATGTTTGTCCATCAAACGATTGATCCCAATGCAACAATGTTGTAGTAGAAGCTTTCATAATGTCGTTTTCGAAATCGAGCAACCGAATGGGACAAGCACAGCTGGTGAGCGACCCGACAGAAAAATCGAACAGCGGTTCTTGGTTATATTGCGTAATGTCGTGGCTGTGAAAATGTCCGTTAAAGACAAATTTCACGCCCAATTCTACCAATTTGTCGCAAAATGCAACGTTGTCTTCCAACACAAAACCGGGGATGAAGAGGTTTTCGTTGGCAAAAATTTCTGTTGCCGAGTGGTGCATCATCACCACCACTTCTCTACCGCCGTTTTTCAACGAGGCAATTTGCCCTTCCATCCATTGCATCGTTTCTGCCGAAACAGATCCGCTCAACCATTCGTATTCATCAATGCCGATGCCGTAATGGCAAACATCTAAAGCTATCAACGCCAAACGGTCGTTCAAAACGGCAGAATAGCTCAACGTGTTGGCATCGCGCGAAACGGCTTTTGAAAAACCACAGTCGGCATAGATTTCGGCAAACTCGTTAGCGGTGACACTTGGAATAGGTTCAAGTTGATCGCCGTTGTATTTCGCAGCGTTGGGATTGTTGATATCGTGATTGCCCGGAATCACAAAAACCGAAACGCCATTGGAAATTAACGGTGCCAAAAAGCGTTCGTGCAACAATTGGTGGTTGATTTGCTCGCCGTTGGCAACCAAATCTCCGGCAATCATCACAATGGAAGGATTCAGCTCCTGAATTTTTTGAAACTGTTTGTCCAAAATCTCCATTGAGTGCAACAGCATCACATCGTTAGTGGCAGCCATTGCATCAAAATCGGCACTTGGCGGCACTAATAATTGTTCTGCATCAAAAAAGTGAAGGTCGGAAATTACCACCATTCGATCCGTTTTCACAACCGGTTCATCTTGATTGATGTCTTTTTTCTTTTTACAAGAAAGGCTACTGATAATCAATGTCATAACAAGGATGACGCTAAAAAAAGGTTTCATTTTATTAATATTTTAAATTTGTTTTCAATTTTATAACAATTTTTCTCTTGCCGGCTTTCAATAATTAATCCATTATCTTTATGTGAAAATCAAGTAATTGTAATCTTTGGATCAGATCTGTTTGAGCGGCGGGAATTTCAACGGTAAAGGCAGCGTATTCTCTTCGTACCGGATAATGCAGTCGTAACGATTCAAATTGTGAAATATCATTTCTAAACCGCTGATCGTCTTTTAGAATAGGATAGGTTGATAATAGACAATGTAATAGATTTTCATCAGTGGAAAGATTTTTTTGCCACGTAATGGCGGGTTGTTCCGGCGCTTCTAAAAAGTCCACGCTCCATTGTTCTAAAGGCAATTGAAAATAATTGGCGACCGCTCTTACGGCTGCAGTGGTGGCATTGGCTTTTCCATCGCGAGAGTAGCCTGCAATATGCGGTGTTGCTAAAAATGCTTTTTGAATCCATTGCATACGAGGCTTGGGTTCATTGTCCCAAACATCGGCTATAAAATCCGAGATTATTCCTGCTTGCAAACCGCGTTCAACGGCTTCATAATCCCACACCTTTCCTCTGCAAGCATTGATAATCAATGGCTTCTTTTTCAATTGCTGTAAAAAATTATCGTCTAATAGATGAAACGTAGGATATTTTCCCGCTTTTTCCAAAGGAACATGAAAAGTGATAATATCAGCCTTTTGTTGTAAAGATTCCAATGTACAAAATATCGTTTTTCCTTCCTTTTCTTCGCGTGGTGGATCATAAAGCAAAACATTCATCTTCAAAATAGAAGCCAACATTGCCACTTTTTTCCCGACATGTCCGACTCCAATAATTCCGATAGTTTTTCCTTCTAGAGAAAAGTTTTTTTCGATAGCATATTGTGCCAATGCCGAGGCAATATATTGCATGACTGATCCGCTATTACAGCCGGGTGCATTGATCCAACGAATGCCCGTTTCTTCACAATATTGTGTATCAATATGATCAAAACCTATGGAGGTCGTAGCGATACATTTTACCGGAATTTGTTGCAACAACGCGCGGTTACATCGGGTAACACTTCTGATAATCATAGCATCGGAATCATATAAGTGCTCTACATTCATTTCCTCGGTCTTAATATATTTCACGGTTGTTAAACCATCGAATGCAAATTTAATATAGGGAATTGTTTCATCAATGGCAATCACAAAAGGGAATAGCGCATTTTCGTCTTCCATTTCCAAAGAATATTTTTTTCGTTGCGGTCCTTTTTTTCTAAAAACAACGGCTAATAAAACACCTGTTATCAAACCGCCGGTATGTGCTTCAAAAGAGGTGTTCGGCGGATATAAATCTGCCCAAAAGCCCCACACCATTCCTCCATACAAAAATATGACAATCAAGCTGATAGCAATCAATTCTTTACTTTTTCTAATAAGCCCGCTAAGCATGATAAAGGCAAACAAGCCATAGATAACGCCGCTCACTCCGATGTGCCACGATGGACGACCGGCAACCCATGTATATAAACCGCTACATAACCAAATAGTAATAAAAACGGGAAATGAAATTTCGCGATAAAAATAAAAAAGAGATACACTTAATACAAAGAAAGGTACCGTATTAGCCAATAAATGTTTGAAATCGGAGTGTTCAAAGGGAGCCGAGATGATGCCCAAAAGTCCCTCAATTTTTTGTGGATAAATACCTAATTGATGAAGATCTAAATTCAGGGTTGTTTGAGCAATCGTAATAAGCCAAAAAGACAAAAGCAGAATACAAGGAATCACACAAGCAAAACGAAATTTCCGTTTTTCGTCAATGGTAATATTCGAAGACATTATTCATTATTTTGCTCTAATACAAGTGCTTAACGAATAATTATCGTTCAACATAATATAATAATTGAGCAGCTGTTTTCCCATCGTGCGGTTCTTGTGCCGTGACGACCGTTCTTACCGAATCGCCTTGTAAAATGGAAATGGTAAAATCGGCATTTTCCGTATAGGTGTACACGTTAAAACTACATTTGTAATCATTTTGCGCATTGATGGTATATTGCCACGTTCTTAGAGTATCGTAATTCAGATGAATTTCGTTAGCAAAAGCCGGATCGGAATAGGTGATGTAAAACTCCATTGAATCGGGTGCATTATTCACCAAAACATAGGTAACATCATGTTTAACATTACTTTCAAAACCTTCTTTTGAACACGATGATACAAAAATCATAGTTATGATTAAAATGAATATTCCGACAAATACAAATTCTATTTTTTTCATGGTATTCTTTTTTTATTCAAAAATTAGCGTGCAAAGATATAATTTTATCCGATTGGTTGTTTCATTTATAAAAATTAATACATTGCATTAATATTCAATGTTTTACAAAGAAACACGCTACAACATTTATTGTATTTTGCTCAACAATGCCTTTTTCAACGGCTCAATTTGTTGTAAATATTTCGGCATTAAGTTCTTGGAAACAGGTGTTGCCGGTGGCGATTCCATTTTCAACGGATCGATGGGTGTTCCGTTTTTGAAAACGCGAAAATCAAGATGTGGACCGGTGGCAATTCCCGTAGAACCCACATAACCAATTATTTGTCCTTGCGAAACATGTGTTCCCTCGGAAATGCCCTTTGCAAAACCCTGCAAGTGCATATAAACGGTCGTATAAATATTGTTATGTTTGATTTTCAAATAATTGCCGCCTCCGCCTTTTTGATAGGCTTTGGCAATCACTTTTCCGTTGCCGATCGAACGAACCGGAGTGCCTGCCGGTGCTGCATAATCTACACCGTGATGGGGACGCCGAATCCGCAAAACAGGATGCATTCGACTATTGCTAAAGGTGGAGCTGATGCGGCTATATTGCAATGGTGCTTTTAAAAATTGCCGTTTTAAACTTTGTCCATTTTCATCATAATAGGCTCCGGCTATTGTCGTATCTTGTTGAAAATAAAATGCATAATAATTCTTTTTCTCGTGGCTGAACAGCGCTGCGTGAATATCGCCCGTTCCGATAAATTCGCCGTCAATCATTTTTTTATCATACACTACATAAAACGCATCCTCTTTCTGAATGGCAAAAAAATCGATCGTCCACTCGTAAATATCTGATAAACGCACGGCTAAATCGGGATTACCGCCGCTTTCAATAATGGCATTCCATAACGAAGAAGTAATAATGCCGGACATAGTGTCTTTTTGCAATACCACATCGTGATATTCTTGATAAATTTTCAAGGAATCAAATAGTTGAAATACCGTATAATGTTCTACATCATTTTCATAGATAAAATATTGTGCCGTTTGCAGTGTATCATTCGTTTTTAAAATCGAATAGGGCTTGCCCGATCGAATTTTCCGTACATCAAAAACAGCTACCGATTTTTTGGCCAATTGATCTATAACACCCATCGAAACACCGTGTTTCAATAAAATATTGGAAAGATTTTCGTTTTTCTCCACCACATCTTCTTCGACATAAAAACTATCAATAACAAATCCATATTTGATGACCGGCGGCAACGGCTCTACTTCAGTAAAAATGTCTTCTACATCTGAAAAAAACGGTTTAATAACCAGTAATACAATCAGTAATGCAATAATAGCAGTAACAACGAGTGCCCCAATAATCCAAATTTTTTTCTTCAACATAACATCTGTTTTTAAACACTACAAAAGTAGCATTTATAAAAAAAAGCAGACAAAGAGTTTTCCAAAAGTTTTTCACCATTCATCAAACACGGTTTTGGTCTCTTTCATGCTCTTCATTGATTTTTAACCAATTTCACGTTTTATGCTTTATGGAAAAACAAAAAAAAGTAGCAATGATGTTTCACCATTACTACTTTTTTACAAAAACCATATTTTTTTTAATCCACAAACGAATCTCTGATCTTCAGAAAGTCTTCGGCGATTAGCGAGGCGCCTCCAATCAATCCGCCGTCCACATCGGGCATGGCAAAGAGTTCGCGTGCATTTTTGGCGTTGCAACTGCCGCCATACAAAATGCTGGTATCGTTAGCCACTTCGTTGCCGTATTTCTCCAAAATCAACTTACGAATGATGTCGTGCATCTCTTGCGCTTGTTCGGGAGTGGCATTTTTTCCGGTGCCTATTGCCCAAACCGGCTCGTAAGCAATGATGATGTTGCTAAACTCTTCGGGCGTCAAATGAAACAATGCCGACTGAATTTGTTTGGCCACCACTTCGATATGTTTTCCGGCTTCGCGTTCTTCCAAAACTTCGCCACAGCAATAGATGGGTTGCATGCTGTAAGAGAGCAACAGATTGATTTTTTCGGCAATAATCTTATCGGTTTCGCCAAAATATTTTCTTCGTTCCGAGTGTCCGACAATACAATGGGTGATGCCCATCGAAGCCAGCATTTGAGCCGAAATTTCGCCGGTATAAGCCCCTTTTACATATTCGCTCACATTTTGCGCCCCTACGCCAAATGGAGCTTCATCCATCTCCTCATCATTGGCATAGTCGGTGGCTAATTCCAAATACAAAGTCGGCGGACATACAATCACTTGCACATCGCCTTTATATTTCAATTGAGCGTTGTAAATATCATCCAATAAAACTTCGGCATCTTCGAAGTCTTTGTTCATTTTCCAGTTTCCTGCTACAATTTTTTGTCTCATTTTTTATGATTTTTAATAATTATTTCTTTTTTGAATAAAACGCATCAATGATTCTATGAAAAATATTTTAGTGTTGAATAATTTCATTCAACTGCTCTATTTTCGGAAAATCGCGCCAATGCCATTTACCAACCACAACGCCGTTTTTCATGATAAACAATCCGGGATTGGAACGCACAATCATCTTCAGCTCCACATCATCTACATTGAAAATATCGTATTCTGCACCGGTTTTTTCGCGGAAAGCGGCAATGGCTTCTTCTGCATTTTCAGATGCCACTAAAAAGACAAAATTCATCCCGTGGTTTTCTGCAAAATGATACAACGAATCTATATAGGGTGCCAAATCCATATCCAATTTCTCCAACTTAAAAGAGGTGGCAATAATGGATGGCGTTTCACCATTGAAGAGATATTCGGTTTGATCGTCTCCCGCATCATCTAAAATAATCATGTTGTGCAAACGCGGATTCGGGTCGTCGATTCGACTATCGACAAATGTCCAATTGGCCATCCACACCGAGTCGTTGTAGGGATAGTTAGGCGATATAAATTCTTGTCTTTCACCCGTTTGATTGTTTTGATAAATCACATACGATACCACCGGCTTCCGTTGACTTTCTTCCACACTCATTTTATTGCCCACTTTCCACGGCATAAAATCGATCACCGGCAAATGGTTCAAGTTATAGAGTTGAAAACCGGTAAAAAGTCCGGCAAACACAATGGCTATACCAAATTGAAGCGGTATGGAAATACTATTTTTCAACTGTTTATTATTGAATATCAAAGAGATCAATATTGTATCCAAGATGATATTTTTATAGAAAGTTTGCCAATTGCTCATAAGCACTGCCGACCCGAAACAACCGCAATCCGGTACCACGTTATACATGGCATCAAAGTAGGTAATAACCGTGAAAAACAGCATCAATAACGTTGCTCCCAACGTTGCTAAACGCGGCAATGTGTTGAATACTAA
>JAQUSR010000100.1 GCA_028710155.1 Bacteroidales bacterium
CATATCAATTTTCAAGAAACCTGCCGATTGGCTGGCATCGATAGCCATGATGACACCGGCTTCTTTGGCAATTTTTCCTACTTCTCCGATCGGTTGAACTGTGCCAATCACGTTGGAACAATGGTTCATGATGATCATTTTCGTGTTTTTCTTGATGGCTTTTTTGAAGTCGTCGGGATGAACATAACCTTGAGCATCGGGGCGAATATAAGTTACTTCAATCAAACCACGTTGTTCTAAAACATACAGCGGACGTAATACCGAGTTGTGTTCCAAATAGGTAGAGATGATATGATCGCCTTTTTCGCAGATACCTTGGATGACCATATTCAGTGAATCAGAAGCATTATAACTGAATGTCAAACGATTAGGATCTCCTTTAGCATTAAAAAACTCAGTCAAAAGTTTTCTAGTGCCAAACATCACCTCTTCGGTTTCGATAACGGCATCGTAGCCGGCACGTCCCGGATTTACACCATGATTCATATAAAATGTGTGCATGAAATCATACACCTCTTGCGGCTTTGGAAATGTAGTCGCACCATTGTCTAAATAAATTAATTTACTCATTTTGTTATATTTAACATGTTAAATTTATTGTAATACTTGAAATATTCAATGATAAAAAAATCTGATAAATTCCAACTTAATCCATCTTATTTCACTCTTTCTTCAACCCATTTTCGTGCATTCACAAATGCTTCAATCCATGGTGTTGCTTCGTGGGTTTGTTGATCGGGATAAACCGCCCATTGCCAAGGATAAATAGCACGCTCTAAATGCGGCATCATGGCTAAATGGCGTCCATCGTGCGAGCAAATGGCGGCAGCATTATAGTCAGAACCATTGGGATTTGCCGGGTAAACATTGTAGGCATATTTCACCGGAATCATGTATTGCGACTCTTCGTATGGCAACAAATATTTTCCTTCTCCATGAGCAATCCAAATTCCTAAACGACTTCCAACCAATGTTTTCAACATGATTGATTCGTTGGGTAAAATATCAACGGTAACAAAATTGGATTCAAATTTATGCGAATTGTTATGCAACATTTTCGGCATCTTTTCGTGTTCGGGATACACCAAACCCAACTCTACCATTAATTGACAACCGTTGCATACACCTAAACTCAATGTATCTTTTCTTTTGTAATAATTCTCAATAGTTTTTTGAGCTAATTCATTGTATTTTAATGCTCCTGCCCAACCTTTGGCGGATCCTAAAACATCAGAATTGCTGAAACCGCCTACAAAAGCGATCATATTCACATCTTCCAACGTTTCGCGTCCGGAGGTTAAATCGGTTACGTGTACATCTTTTACATCGAAACCTGCCAAATAGAGCGACCATGCCATCTCTCGATCACACTGACAGCCTTTTTCACGAATGATGGCGGCTTTGATGCCTGTTGCTTTGCGGCGTCCGCGAACAATGCCCCAATCGGCAAAACGTCCTGTGAAATGTTCCGGAAATTGAATTTTTCGTTCAATTTTGTCGAAATTCTCATAACGTTCTTTGGCACACGTCTCTCCACTTTGTTTACAGTCGAACAGATAAGATGTCTTAAACCATAACTTGCGAAAAGTAGGTATATCGAATTGATAGAATTTGTTTTGTGTTTTTATGGTAACGGCGTTTCCAATCATTGGAATACCGATAACATGATACGAAATTTGTTGTTCTTTTAAAAATTTTTCGACTTCATCGGGATTTTTCACCTGCACAACAACCGCCGGATTTTCGTTAAAGAAAAGATGTGCATCGTCTTTTGCTGACAAACCGGATAAATCCATCATCATACTCAACGTGTTTTGTGCAAAAGTCATTTCCAACAGTGTGGTAATCAATCCGCCGGCTGCAACATCGTGTCCGGCTAAAATCTCTTTGCGTTGATTTAACTCTTGTAAAGCATTGAAAACCTTCACAAAATAGGCAGCGTCTTTTACATCGGGAACATCGGTTCCAACAGCACCGGTCAATTGTGCAAATGCCGAACCGCCAATTTTTAAATCGTCTTGAGACAGATTGATATACAGTATTTTTGAATTTTCAACATTTTTCAAAACCGGTTCTACAACACGGGTGATATCAGAAACCTCTCCTGCTGCACTGATAATCACTGTTCCGGGCGAAAAAACGACTTCGCCGTTGGGATATTTTTGCGTCATGGAAAGAGAATCTTTTCCGGTTGGAATATTGATTCCCAAAGCAATAGCGAACTCACTCAACGCTTCAACGGCACGATACAACCGATCATTTTCACCGGCATTTTTGGCAGGCCACATCCAGTTGGCACTGAGCGAAACGCCTTTCAAACCATACGTCAACGGTGCCCATACAATGTTAGTCAATGCTTCGGCAATAGATAAGCGACTTCCTGCTTTCGGATTCGAAAGTGCCACCATCGGAGCATGTCCTAAAGAGGTAGCGATACCTTTTTCACCTTGATAATCCATCGCCACCACTGCTACATCGTTTAAAGGCAATTGCAATTCGCCACAACATTGTTGTTTGGCAATTTTTCCGGTTACTGATCTATCGACTTTGTTAGTCAACCAATCTTTACATGCAACAGATTCAATTTGAAGCAATTGTTGCGTATATTCAAGAATTTTTGCTTCGTCGTATTTAGGTTCGGCAAATTTCGCCTCAATGGTTTTATCTTCTAAAACAGTTCGTGGCGGTTTTCCGAAAAAGTCTTCTACTTGTAAATCAATAGGTTTTACACCATTTTTTTGTTCAAAAACAAACTGATGATCATCGGTGATTACACCTACTTCGTACATTGGAGAGCGTTCGCGTTCTGCAATTTTTCGCAACAATGGAATATCTTTCAATTCAACAACCAAACCCATACGTTCTTGCGATTCATTACCAATGATTTCGCGCAACGATAGTGTCGGATCACCCACCGGCAATTGATCGACATCAATAACGCCACCGGTTTCTTCGATTAGTTCCGAAAGGCAATTCAAATGTCCGCCGGCACCGTGATCATGCACTGTGATAATCGGATTTTTTGGCTGTTCCGATAAAGAACGAATCACATTGGCAACACGTTTTTGCATTTCGGGGTTGGCACGTTGAACGGCATTCAGTTCGATGCTATTGCTATATTCGCCCGTTGCAACAGACGAAACAGCTCCTCCACCCATGCCGATACGATAGTTATCGCCACCAAAAACCACGATCACATCTCCTGCTTCCGGTGTTTCTTTCAACGAATCTTCGTATTTGGCAAAACCAACGCCTCCGGCTTGCATAATAACTTTGTCGTAACCGTATTTCTTTTGATTTTCAAAGTGTTCAAAAGTTAATAACGATCCACAAATCAACGGTTGACCGAATTTATTGCCAAAGTCGCTGGCACCATTAGAGGCTTTAATTAAGATTTGTTCCGGTGTTTGATAGAGCCACGGACGTGGTTCGGTAAATTGTTCCCAAACACGTTGTTCTTCGGCATTGCGGCTATATGCTGTCATATAAACGGCTGTACCGGCAATAGGAAAACTGCCTTTTCCACCGGCCATACGGTCGCGAATTTCTCCTCCAGTTCCGGTAGCAGCACCATTGAAAGGCTCAACAGTAGTTGGAAAATTATGTGTTTCAGCTTTTAACGAAATCACCGTTTCGGTATCGCGAATCTCGAAAAAGTTGGAAATATCTTGATGGAGCGGTGAAAATAGTTGTGCTTTTGGTCCAACGATGAAAGCCACGTTGTCTTTATAAGCCGATACGATGAAGTTCGGATTAACTTTTGAAGTATTTTTAATTAGTGAAAAAAGTGTATTCGGTTTCTCTTTTCCGTTGATAATGAATGTTCCGTTGAAAATTTTATGGCGACAATGTTCAGAATTAACTTGTGCAAAACCATATACTTCGCTGTCGGTTAGCTTTCTTCCGATCTTCTCACTGACACCTTCCAAATATTTGATTTCTTCATTACTCAAAGCTAAACCCTCTTTTTTGTTGTAGGCTTCCATATCATCGATATAAACGATGGGATCGGGTTTTTTGTCAATTTTAAAAATATCTTGATTCGGATTTTCGTATAAATTTTGCAACATCGGATCAAATTCAGCAGTAGTATCTGCTACTTGTTGCAACATTTCTACGCGAGAAACACCTCTGATGCCCATGTTAAGCATGATTTCAACAGCGTTGGTACTCCATGGAGTAATCATCTCTTTACGAGGTCCGACAAAAACACCTTCGAGAACGGTTTTTTTTAAATTTTCGGCATTACCAAAAAGCCACAACATTTTTTCCATAGTGCTGTGATCCGGCAATTTTTCTATCTCTACAACGAAATAGGTATTATTTAAAGTTTTGAAAAATAGAACCATAAGTTGATTTATGATTATTGAAATTACAATTACTTAGACAAGATTTTATCAAAAAAACATTTTTTTTTAATGCGTGCGAAGGTATATAAAAATAGGTATCATCTGATGATGTCGTTGAAAATTAGCCTCAAAAAAATTCGCACCAAAATCAATGGCTTTTTTGTAATGGAAATCAACGGCAAAACACTTTTTTTATACCTTTGCCGTTTGAAATAAATCAACATAATTATTTTTACAACATGGACAACAACTTGAAAGAATCATTTGATCATTTATTGACAGAAGTAAATAATATTCAAGATCTTACCGGAAAATTAGAACTGCTAAACTATATATTGCATCAAGCCGATTACTCCATTTGGACGATTGAAGAAGAACGTCGGCAATATGAAAATTTAAACAGTTATTAAAATTGTGAAAGCACTCGTTTTTCACCAAAATTTGAGTTTATCATTCGACGAACCAAAACCGATTCCTAATGAAGGTGAAGCCCTTATAAAAGTTATTGTAGCCGGAATTTGCAATACTGATATTGAAATTGTTAAAGGATACAAAAATTTTCACGGAATTTTGGGACATGAATTTGTCGGCTATGTGGAATCTGTAGGTGGTGAAATCGATAAAAAATGGATAGGCAAACGTGTGGTGGGCGACATCAATTGTGCTTGTGGAAAAGCCGATTGCCCCTATTGCAGTAAAAACTTGGGACGTCATTGTTCGCATCGCACCACATTAGGAATTTTTCAACGAAACGGATGTTTTGCTGAATATATAACATTGCCTATCAATAATTTATTGGAAGTTCCGAAAAATATTTCCAACGAAATGGCAGTCTTGACAGAACCTTTGGCTGCCGCTTTTGAAATTTTAGATCAAGTTTCTTTCTCTCCGAAAACCGAAGTTTTGATTGTGGGCGATGGAAAACTCGGACTACTCATCAATCATGCTGTATCGACTACAAAAGCCAAAATAACGCAAGTCGGAAAACATCAAGAAAAACTTCAATTAATTAATGATAATTGTTTGGAAACTTGTTTATTACAAGATTTTTCAACCGATAAAAAATTTGATGTGGTGATTGAAGCGACTGGCAGTGTCGAAGGATTTCAGGAATCGCTGAAACACACGCGTCCACGAGGCATTTTGGTACTCAAAAGCACTTTAGCCGATAAAAGTTACATCGATTTAAATTCTGTGGTTGTAAATGAAATAACGATTATCGGATCGCGTTGCGGACGCTTCTCTCCTGCCCTTCGCTATTTGGAAACCGGCATTGATTTGTCGCCATTGATCAGTGGCATATATCCCATTGAACGTGGTATTGAAGCCTTTGAAGCGGCTCAACAAAAAGGAAATCTCAAAATTTTGATCCAAATCTAAGAATCGTAAAAATTATTAAACTATGTTTGAACTTTTATTACAAACATCTTTGCAATAGTTTTGATCAACAAAAACCTCTTAAAAATCAAAATTTTCATTTTTAGATTAGAAGTATATCTTATTCAAACTCTTCACTTTACAATTATTATTGCATCTTTCAAAGTATGAGTACGGTTTTGTGCTGTAAATCATCCTTTAACGAAAAAAATTTGTAGATTTTTGAAGTGTATCACAAAAATCATCATCAATTTCACAATTATAACTACTTTTGCTCCGTTCATTGATGAATACTTTTGGCATATATTTTGTAAATGCTGACCGTTTTTATTAATACATTATTTCTTAAAAATCAATAAATTATCAATAAATGTCGGAAATTCAAAATCGTTCTTTACAAATTCAAGAAGAATTTTCTTTCTTCGATGATTGGATGGATAAATACAACTACCTCATAGAGTTAGGTCGTTCTTTACCTATGATTGACGAATCGTATAAACTACAACAATATTTGATTGAAGGCTGCCAGTCAAGAGTTTGGCTACGTTCAGAATTGAAAAACGGAACCATTCATTTTACTGCCGATAGCGATGCAATTATTACCAAAGGTATTGCCAGTTTGCTCATTCGCTTGATGGACGGGCTGACTCCGGACGAAATCATCAACGCCGATTTGTCGATTTTAGACAACATAGGACTAAAAGAGCACCTCTCTCCAACTCGTAGTAACGGCTTGGTTTCGATGATCAAGCAAATGAAACTTTACGCCATGGCTTATAAAGCAAAAACCGAATAACATGAACGAAACCCTTAAAAACAATGTGATCGAAACACTTAAAACTATATTCGATCCAGAAATTCCCGTCAATATTTACGATTTGGGATTGATTTATGAGTTGGACGTTACAGACGATGGTATAGTCCATATTTTAATGACTCTCACTTCACCCAATTGTCCGATGGCAGAAGATATTCCTCCATTAGTTCAAATGAAAGTACAGAATGTTCACGGAATCAAAGAAGTATCTGTTGAATTAACCTTTGAACCGCCATGGGATTTCGACCAACTCAGCGACGAAGCAAAGTTGGAATTAGGTTTGTTGTAATCGGATGTTTCTCGCTTTCAATCAATCACAAAAGCAAGATCTGACTCATCGATATTAAAAAAATGTCGGAGGTGAAAATATATTTTTGGATGTAAACCTTTCTTAGATGACACGGATTGATTGAGATAGTTTTATATAAAACATTAAATGTCATCTATTTAAATTTCAAAATCAACTTTCATTATTGATTTATTTCTCTAAACATTCTCCAACAAGTGAGCCACAAAATTCGATTTCGAAAAATGTTTCATCGAAAAATTGTACGCCTCTCTCCCTTTCAATGTCGTTGACTACGTAATATATATCAACGAGTTAAACACTTTCAACAAATCAAAAACATTAACTTACTTCCATCCGAACTCGACTGCTGTTGTTGGTGATTCTCTCTACAGAAATTTTGGCGGCAATGCGTTCTCGCAACTGCTCAACATGGCTGATGATGCCGACCCGACGACCTCCGATGTCGCGTAAACGACTCAAAGTGTCCATCACTATTTCTAAAGTGTCAGCATCCAATGTACCAAAACCTTCATCGATAAACAAAATATCAGTAGCAAAACTGTTGTGATTCAACGATGAAAGTCCCAACGCTAAGGCTAACGACACCACAAAACTTTCGCCCCCCGACACCAAATCGACCGGACGTGCAATACCACCAAAATAGGAATCACTCACCAAAATTGTTAATGAATCGTTTTGACAATGAAGCTCATAGCGTTTCGATAAATATTTTAAATAGGAGTTTGCATGCACCAATAATTCTCTCAAAACATAGCATTGGGCAATTTTGCGAAAACTTTTACCTTCTGCATCGCCAAACAATCTGCACAAGTGAGCCCATTGTTGCCGTTCAACATTCAATAAATCCATTTTCTTTTTCAGCTCACAAAAACGTTTTCGTTGATTCTCATTCTCTGATATTTGATTGTTAATGATAAAAATACGTTCATTATTTTTTGAAATTTCGGCTTCTATTTCATTTAATAATTCGATCAGTCGTTCCGGCGTTTCGTCTTCCTCTATAGTCGGTTTTTCTAGCCAATGTTTTTGCTGTTGGGTTTTGACAGCCTCCAATGCTCCTTTCAATAATTGA
>JAQUSR010000101.1:0-6263 GCA_028710155.1 Bacteroidales bacterium
ATTTCTTTTACCACCGATATTTTAAAGGAAATCGGATAATCCTTCTGCGTACGTTTAACGTACTCTTTGTCTGTCTTTTTCATTATGTTACTCTTTTTATTGTAACGCTATTTCAGGACTAGACAAATTTCAAAAAAAAACAAGAAATCAATGATTTCTTGTTTTTTTTGTTTTTCACAACAGCTATTATTTTCGAACCATTACTCGTTGTGTTTTAGTTTTGCCGTTTTGATCCTTTAATTGAATAAAATAGTATCCGGCTGTCCATTGCGAAACATTTAACTGATGATTATTAGATGTATTATTCGATTGATATACAACATGTCCTAATAAATCACAGATCGTTATTAAAGAACAAGATTCCGTTTGAATATTTAACAAAGAGGTTGCAGGATTGGGATAAACCGAAAATGCAACATTTTGTTCTTCAATAGATAATTGAACTTCCAATACAACCGGTATTTCGATAACGGAATGAAGCGGATCGTCTGTTTCAAAAACAATTGTGGCATGATAAAAGCCGGATTCCCATTCACCATCAATCACCTCCACTATCAAATCATACGAAGCATCGGGAGCAACTACTGCTTGAGCTTCATTGTTAAAAGCAAACATTTCAGCGTTTTCACCGGTAATAGTTGCCACAAAATTGCCATCAGCATTACCGCTATTAGAGATGGTTAACGTACCATTTTCTTCTTTCGAAGTAACCATTAAAAACTCTAATGAACCGGGGGTTACAGAAAATGACGGACCATCTTGTGGTGCAATACTTTCGTAGATATAATTGTAATCGCAGATATACGATAATTGTCCATTGGCATCTTCGGTGTACCATTTATCGAGTACTAAACGTTGGCGCATCTGAACAAATTCCGGAAAAAAGGCTTCAGGATTATTGGGGAATACCAATTGATCGAAGGTGTAATCTGATTCGTAGAAATATTCGTGACGATCCACAACAACATTATCAATCAATCTTTCCTTTTTGATACAATTATCAAATTCGTCAAAGAAAAACTGATCTACGCTATATAAATCCCAACTGCCACTACCCCAAAAAAATTGTGATGAACTAATACAGTTGTTGTTTTCATCGTATTGATATTCAATTTTCCAATTGTTTTCCATCGGGCTTCCCCATAAACTTTGTTGACCTATTTCTTCTACTTTCAATCCGGCATCATTATAGGTAAAGTCGCAAATTTGAGATAATTCTCCGCCCATATATAACTCCCAATTGGTCATTTGTTGAGTTTCATTATAAAAATAATGATAAGAGCCGCCCAATTCAAATCCAGATCCAAAATCATTGAAATTTTCACGTGTCAATTTGTTTCCGTTGTCATCATAGGTAAAGGCAACATACGAAACCCAACGCCATTGATCATTAATTAATTGATAAAATTTAATCATCGTTGGATTTCCTGCTTCGTCATACGTCATCGAGTCAATTACTTTTGTTCCGTCATTCATCATTGAATTGGAAGTTTCTAAAAGATAATTGTCCAAATAAACATAATAAACCGTTTCCTGCAAATCGTCCGATTCGATACCGGTAAGTTTCATCAAATAATTCTGCGTTTCACCAACGACTTGATAGCTCATCATTACCAAAAACAATGTAAAAAAAAGTGTCATTTTTTTCATAAAAATAGCATTTTAAATATTTAAAAATTAATAATTTATTTTAAAATCGGGTTGCGAAATTAATCATTTTTATCAAAACAATTTTAATTGATGATTCAAATTAAAAGTTAATCGATGATATGGTGTAATTCCATATAATTCAATAGCCTTATAATGTTCTTCGGTAGGATAACCTTTATTTCTATCCCATCCGTATTGAGGAAATTCGTGATGTAATTGTAGCATATAGTCATCGCGAAACGTTTTTGCCAAAATAGAAGCAGCTGCAATAGACATCAATTTTCCATCTCCTTTAACGATGCAAGTAAATGGTATGGCTAATTCGGTTTTAAAGCGATTACCATCAATTAAAAGCCATTCAGGCGTAATTTTCAGTCCCGAAACGGCTCGACTCATCGCTAACCACGAGGCTTTCAAGATGTTGATGGCATCAATTTCACTATGTGAACAAGAAGCTACACTCCACGCGACAGCATCGTTCATGATTTCTATTCGTAATTTCTCGCGTTGATGGGCTGTCAGTTTTTTTGAATCATTCAACCAATCGTTTTTATAATCGACAGGCAAAATCACCGCTGCAGCAAAAACAGATCCGGACAAACATCCTCGACCGGCTTCATCGCATCCGGCTTCTATCAATCCCGTTCCATAATTACTTAATAATGACATTAATATAAAATTGGTAGATTCAAAAAATTAAAAAATCGCCAGCCATCTTCCTATGAAATTAATCAAAAACAGCAAGAAAATACAAAAACCGACCATTTTCACTTTCGTTAAATATTCATATAGATAGCTGATCAATATCGTTGCCGGCAAACACAACAACGATTGATGTAATGATAAGTTTTGAGTAGTCAACAAACAACTCATTAATAAGATCAATAATGAAACGACTACATAAATTCTTCTACGCGAAATCACAAGATCTTTTTTTGAATGTTGTAATTCGATAATGATAATAGGAAAAAACAAAACTATTTCAAGAATCATCACACTCCACGACCAAATATTTGTTGTAAAATGAAATTGTTGCATAGAAAAAGAAGCCTGATCAACAACAATTTGCCAACTTGTATTCAAAGAATCCGTTAAAAATGCTATTGAAAAAAACCAAATCCAAATCAATATAAAACCTAACAATGAAAGCATTATCTTTCTAAAAGTCAGCGTTTCAAAAATTGAAATCGTCATCAATGGTAATAAAAAACATAGCCATAACGATGGCTGAAATAATGTGGCGATGCCTATCAAAAAGGAAGACAAAAAAATGGAATGATCACCCGATTTTTCTTCTTTAAAATTAAATAGCGGCTGCAATGCTAAAAGCAATAAAAATCCTGATATGATTTCAGCAGAAAATTGAACCGTAAAAATATCGGACATCAACACTATAAAAATTATCTCCGGAAAAAATGTATTAGCAGATTGTAAATGATTATTAACTAATATTTTATATAAAATAATCAACGAAGAAACCATCACCGACAACGTCAAAATAATTCCCATAAAAGGAATCGTTTGAATCCATCCAAAACATTCTTCAAAAAAAGAATGAGGATAAAACGTGATCGGTTTTATATGAATAAATAACGGAATCCAAAGTATCACTATGGCAATGATGGCTACTAACACTTGAATATGAAAATCCGCCTTGGATAATTTTATCATAACTCTTATCTAATTATGAATGAAATAATAAATTTTATATAATATTATATTTCAATTCTTTACAAGTAATTATTTCAACTAATAATTTAAATATATCAATTAATATTTCAGCACATCTTTTCCGATATCACGACGATAATAACAACCATCATATTGAATTTTTTCAGCTTCGCCATAGCTTTTCTGTAACGCCTCTTGCAACGTAGGTGCTATCGAAGTTACAGCCACCACACGACCGCCTGCCGTTACCACCTCTTGTTGGTCATTGAATTTTGTTCCGGCATGAAATAAAATGGAACCTTCCACTTGATTCAAACCACTCATTTTCAAACCTTTTTTGTATTCATTCGGATAACCGCCCGACACCAACATCACGCTGGCAGCCGCTTCGGGAATGATTTCAACAACAGCATCTTTCAAACGATTTTCTGCCGTTGCCATGAGCAGCTCCACCAAATCAGATTGAATGCGCGGCATCACCGATTCTGTCTCCGGATCGCCCATACGCACATTGTATTCAATCACAAACGGATTGCCTCCGACATTGATTAATCCAAAGAAAATGAATCCGTTGTATGAAATTTGATCTTGTTGCAACCCGTCGATGGTAGGTTGAATAATTTGAGTTTTCACCTTCTGCATAAAAGCGGCATCGGCAAAAGGCACCGGCGAAACCGACCCCATACCTCCGGTATTTAATCCCGTATCGCCCTCTCCTATTCGCTTGTAATCTTTAGCTTCGGGCAGCAACACCCAATCTTTTCCATCGGTGAGGATGAAAACAGACAACTCGATGCCCGTCAAAAACTCTTCAATCACCACTTTGTTGCCCGCATCGCCAAATTTTCCGGAAAACATCTCGTTCAACTCGGTTTCGCATTCCGATAAACTATTGAGAATCAAAACTCCTTTACCGGCAGCTAATCCGTCAGCTTTCAACACGTAGGGCGGTTGCATAGTTTGCAGAAATTGAAGGGCTTGCGGCAGTTCGCTTTTGGTAAACGATTGATAGCGAGCTGTCGGTATATGATGACGCAGCATAAACGCCTTGGCAAAATCTTTACTGCACTCTAAGGCTGCACCGGCTTTTTTCGGTCCCACCATTCGCACCTGCTTTAAATCGGCATCAGCAGCAAAAAAATCGCAAATGCCGTCTGCCAAAGGAGCCTCCGGACCCACCACCACTAATTGAATGTGATTCTGTAACACAAACGATTTAATCGCCTCAAAATCATTCAATTTCAAATTAACGTTGATGCCGACATTGTGTGTTCCCGCATTTCCGGGAGCCACAAAAAGTTGATCGATTTTCGGACTTTGCGCCATTTTCCAAGCGATGGCATGTTCGCGTCCGCCGGAGCCTAATAAGAGACTATTCATTTTTATGTATATCGTTGATTATTAATCTAATATTTTAATGTAAAACTGTTAGGATGATTTCCAATGACGTTTCGGATTCGCAACAAGAAAGAGTTCAGCTTGTCTTTGTTCCATCATCATTCATCATTTTTTGGCAAAAAGCTTGTCACATCTTTAAAAAAAAGACGAGTCGAAACCCGTCTTTAATATTTTTCTGAAATCATTTCAATTGATTGGATCAATAAAATAGGGTTTTCTTATTCTTTCACCTGTTTTACCAACACTTCGTCAATCATTCCGTAATCTTTGGCTTCTTGAGCGGTCATCCAATAGTTACGATCGCTGTCTTGCCAGATTTTTTCAAATGTTTGTCCGCTGTGATATGCAATAATTTCGTACAACTCTTTTTTCAATTTTTGATATTCACGTGCTTCAATTTCAATGTCGCTGGCTTGTCCTTCAACGCCGCCTAACGGTTGATGAATCATCACGCGTGAATGTTTCAAAGCGGTACGTTTGCCTTTTTCGCCGGCACACATTAACACAGCCGCCATCGATGCTGCCATACCTGTACAAATGGTTGCTACATCGGGTTGAATGTATTGCATGGTGTCGTAAATGCCTAATCCGGCATACACGCTGCCGCCGGGGGAATTCAAATAAATTTGAATGTCGCGTTTGGGATCTGCCGACTCTAAAAACAACAATTGTGCTTCAATGATATTAGCAACGTCATCATAAATGGGAACCCCCAAAAAGATGATTCTATCCATCATCAATCGCGAAAATACATCCATCTGTGCTACATTCATCTGACGCTCTTCAATGATAGTCGGCGAAATGTAGTCGGCTGACAACGTATTAAATCTATCCAAACGAGAACTGCTGATTCCCAAATGTTTGGTGGCGTAATTTCTAAATTCTGAGATCATGTTTAATTGAGGATTATAGTTGTATTAATGAAATTAATCTAACGGCATTTCCAACTGGTTGTCGTTGGATTTTTTAGACGCTTTTTTCTCTTTTTTCCCTTCTGTAGTTGCAGCTTGTTCTTCTGTTGTTTCAGCTACTTTCGGTTGATTGAGTTCTTGAAATTTCTCCCACGTTACCTTTTTTTGTTCAAATTTATAACGCGATTTCAATTCAAGGATAATTTTTTCGGCAAGTGCTTCCATGTAAAATTCTTTCACTTGCTTTTCATCTTTCAAGAAATTGTCGATGATGCTTTTGAAATAATCGTTTTCAGCCGATTCATCGGTTCCGAAATAGCGAGCGATTCTTTTAGCTGCACAATGGCGAATATCTTCTTTTTCTACTTTAATATCAAATTCTTTCACCAATTTTTCTAACAACAAATCTTGGCAATAGGCTTTGCGATACTCTTTAAATTCTTCGTCCGTCACTACTGTTTGTTGATCGTTTTCGCGATTTAAATTCAAATAGCGGTGTAAAATTTCATCAGAAAAATCGATTTTGACATTTTCTAAGAAATAGGTTATCACATTGTTATACAAATTCACATCCGACATTTCGTTGAAAACCGATTCATGACGTTTTTCAAATTGTTGTTTAGCTTCGTCGAG
>JAQUSR010000101.1:6273-7831 GCA_028710155.1 Bacteroidales bacterium
CCGGTAAAACTTCTTTTTGAATGTCATTAACGGTGAAAGAGAAGGTTCCGTTGAGGTGTGATTTTTCATCATCAGTTTTGAGCGACAATAATTTAGCGACTTTTTCGGCATCATTATCGAAAGCTGCCATCACATCCACTTCAACTTTATCGTCTTTTTTAACTCCGATGAATTTTTCGTCTAATGCTTTTGTGGTATCTCTTCCGATCACCATGTAGGCTGATTTCAGTCCTAATTCCGGTGTTTCATAAGAGAGGTGTAAATAGTCGTTTTCTGCTGCCACTTCCGTTGGTTCCAATTTCATAAATTGATGTTGCATATTTTCAACATCGGCTTCGATGGTTTTTGGGTCAACGGTGATATTATATTGAATAGTTTTCGATTCGTTGATAAAATCAAGCGAAATAGACGGAGCCAAAGCTACATCGAACGAAAATTCAAAAGAGGTGGCGGTATCAAAATCAATCGGAGCAGAATCTTCTGAAGGGATTGGCGAAACCAACGTTTCCAATTTTTCGTCTTCGATGTATTTTTCGAGTTGCTTGGTTAACAGTTCGTTCACTTGATCCACCAAAATGGCTTTTCCGTACATCTTTTCAACCAATTTCATGGGAACACAACCGGGACGAAAACCGGGCATTTGTGCTTTTTGTCTTTGTTTATTTAACTCTTTTTTAACGGCATCCTGATAATCGGATTCATCGAATTTCATGTTGATTTTCAATGCGTAATCGCCTTTTTTTTCTGCTGTAATATTCATTTTATACGCTTCTTTTATTGAGGGTGCAAAGGTAATATTTATTTGAGATGTATTAATATCATTGTACGTTTTATTATATAATACATAATCATCTGATAATCACTACTAAAAGAATCCTCCTCCATCGTCTTTCAAAAACCGACCGCTACCAATTGTCGCTGGCATCTTTCTTTTTCTTCAATTCAAAATCTTTCAACATATTGGCTTTAATTTTGATGGAGAAATTCCATTGCGAATTGAAACCGAAAGGTGTCCAGCTGAAACTCATGTCCCAACAATGCAAATCGCGATATAATCCGATGGTGGTGTAGGTGAATTTCTTCGATTCAAAATCGAAACCTGACGAAAAGGTGATTTTCCACTTCGGCGTTATGTTGGTGTTGCCGCTAAAACCTAACGTTTGAACCACTCGACGATCTTTGGAATATTCGTAATTTTTAAACATCAACGCTCGGGTATAACTCAAACTATAATTAAATGACAACGACCATTTTACATTCCAATCGATGAATAATTCCGGATCATAAAATTCATACATATCGGGCGTTCTGATGGGCTTGGGTGCGGCTTCCGGATCTTTCTTTTTCTTGCTTTTAAACGTTTCCGGATTCAATGTATAGTTCAAACCGATATTCCATGTGGCATCGTTGAATCGAAACAATCGTTTATTAACCTCCCACTCGGTTTGATTAAGGTTGCGTTGTCCGGTCGAATCCAAAATATAGGGATCGAAAGAGGCATTATAAGAGATTTGCAAACCGTTGATAATCGTAGAATTGCCCGTCAAAATCAATTTTG
>JAQUSR010000102.1 GCA_028710155.1 Bacteroidales bacterium
ATAACCTTCGAACCTATGCACCCTTGCAACCGTTGAATGACGAAGAATTGAAAATGTTGGAAAATATTGCGACAATTTATGTCAATTTTCCGCTTGTTTCTTGCACTTCATGTCAATATTGTATGCTGTGTCCTTACGGATTGAATATTCCGGCCGTTTTTTCGCATTACAACAAATGTTTGAACGAAGGTCATGTAGCTAATAGCACGCAAGATGAAAATTATCGACAACTGCGAAAGATATTTTTGGTAGGCTACGACCGAAGCGTGCCTAAATTGCGTCAAGCCAACCATTGTATCGCATGCAATCAATGCGTTTCACATTGTCCGCAACAGATTGATATTCCGAAAGAAATGCAGCGTATCGATCAATTTGTTGAGGCGTTAAAGCAAGGAAAAGATCTATGATAACCGATTTGGTGCAACGTTTAGATGAAGGCGGTTTTTCGTGTGTCATCAGCAATGGGGGCGAAGTGCGAACATTTTCACAACGCAGTATTGCCGATTTGTATTCTGTTTTGAAAAACGATGCAGCCTTTTTAAACGGTGCCGTCGTTGCCGACAAAGTGGTCGGAAAAGGAGCCGCCGCCTTGTTGATTCTGGGAAAAATCGACAAACTTTATACACATGTAATCAGTGAATTGGCATTGAGTTTGTTGCAAAAATCATCTATTCAAGTAGGATATGATAAAGTAGTACCGCACATTATCAATCGAACGAAAACCGATTGGTGTCCCATTGAAAAGCGCGTGAAAGATTGCACGACTGCAGCAGAAACTTTGTCGGAGATTGAAAAATTTTTAGCCGACATCAAAAAAACATAATCCGACAATAATCGTTCAATGAACGCCCTTTGCTTTTAAGATATGTTTGAAAAATATAAAATGGTAATATATAATTAATTAAAAATAAATAGAGATGAATACATTACTTATTCTCGGCATGATTGGCATGCAGGAAATTCTTATTATTGCCCTGATTGTTTTACTATTCTTTGGCGGACGAAAAATTCCGGAATTGATGCGAGGCTTAGGAAAAGGCGTTCGTAGTTTTAAAGAAGGAATGAATACGCCTGAAAAAGAAGAAGAAACCAAAAAAGATTCGTCTGCCGATTCTAAACAATGAGCCAAAACAGCAAGAAAGAAATCGAACTTACTTTTTGGGATCATTTAGAGGAACTTCGTCATTGCTTATTGAAAATTGCAGTGGTGGTGGTAGTATTCGGCATTGTTGCATTTATATGGAAAGACGCTGTTTTCTCGGTCATTTTTGCTCCAAAAGATGCCGATTTTATTACTTATCGGCTTTTGACGCAATGGGTGGTAACGATTCCGGAGTTTTCGATTGATTTGATTAACACGGGTTTAGCCCAACAATTGATGACACATCTAAAAGTAGCAATGCTTGTCGGAATTTTATGTGCATCACCCTATATTTTATATGTGTTATTTCATTTTGTAGCACCGGCTTTGTATAGCAGCGAGAAAAAATATACCGTCAAAGCAATAGGAGGAGGGTATGTGATGTTTTTGGCGGGCGTTTTGTTAAACTATTTTTTGATTTTCCCGCTCACATTTCGATTTTTAGGCACCTATCAGGTGAGTGCCGATGTGCAAAATATGATTTCTCTCGATTCATACATTAGCACCTTGTTGATGCTTTCGTTGATGATGGGTATTGTTTTCGAAATTCCGATAATATGTTGGTTGTTAGCGAAATTCGGCATTTTAAAAGCCCGATTTATGTGTCAATATCGCCGTCATGCCATCGTTGCCATTTTGATTATTGCCGCAATCATAACACCTACTGCCGATGCTTTTACGTTGGCTTTAGTGGCGTTGCCCATTTATTTGTTGTTTGAAATTAGTATTGTTGTGGTTCGTAGAACACAAAAAACGACAGACTGATAAAACGGTTATCGGCTTACAATTCATTTTTTTCTCTTTCTCATTCACACATTTTTGCTACCTTCGCATCGCTCAAAAAATATAAATTAATTTATTGATAATTAGCGATATGGAATATAATTGCAGTGAAATTGAAAAACGTTGGCAACAATATTGGCGCGATCATAAAACCTATAAAGTGGAAATCGATCCCCAAAAACCGAAATTTTATGTTTTAGATATGTTTCCCTATCCCTCCGGATCGGGATTGCATGTGGGTCATCCGCTCGGCTACATCGCATCCGATATTTACGCCCGCTACAAACGTCATCAGGGTTTCAATGTGTTGCATCCCATGGGCTACGATGCCTACGGACTTCCTGCCGAACAATATGCCATTCAAACCGGCACACATCCCGCTATCACTACCGAAAAAAACATCGCCCGTTATCGCGAACAAATGGATAAAATCGGTTTCTGCTACGATTGGAGTCGTGAAGTAAAAACCTGTGATCCAAAATATTACAAATGGACACAAAGGACGTTTCTTCAACTTTTTAACGCCTATTATTGCCGTCAGTCTCAACAAGCCCGCCCCATTTCAGAGTTGATTTCGGTTTTTGCTCAACAAGGCACCAAAGGTTTAGACCTTGCTTGTAGCGAAGAGTTGCAATTTTCTGCCGAAACATGGAACGCCAAAACCGAAAAAGAACAACAAGAAATTTTGATGAACTATCGTTTGGCGTTCATCTCCGAAACAATGGTCAATTGGTGCCCGCAACTCGGAACGGTGTTGGCTAACGACGAAGTTAAAGACGGCGTTTCGGAACGCGGCGGCTTTCCCGTTGAACGTAAAAAGATGAAACAGTGGTCGTTGCGAATTTCAGCGTATGCCCAACGTCTTTTAGACGGGTTGGAAAAACTCGATTGGTCAGACTCGCTCAAAGAGGTGCAACGCAATTGGATTGGACGTTCGGAAGGTGCTGCCGTCTATTTTACCGTAAAAGACAAAAACATTCCGTTGGAGGTGTTCACAACCCGTCCCGATACACTTTTCGGTGCTACATTCATGGTGTTGGCTCCCGAACACGATTTGGTGATGGATATTGCCTCCGATGCGCAACGTCAGGCTGTTCAAGAATATGTAACGTGGGCAAAAAATCGTAGCGAACGCGACCGTATGGCAGAAGTGAAAAAGGTAACCGGCGTATTTTCGGGTGCTTATGCTGTCAATCCTATTACCGGAGCCGAAGTGCCGATTTGGATTGCCGATTATGTACTGATGGGTTACGGAACCGGTGCCATTATGGCTGTTCCGGCGCATGACAGTCGCGACTTTTCCTTTGCTAAAACATTTCAATTGCCCATCATTCAAGTAGTTGCAAAAGAGGGAGAAGCCACTTCCGATCCGCAAACATGGACAGAATCGTACGATGCCAAAGAGGGCGTGATGATCAACAGCGGTTTTTTGAACGGAATGCAGGTAAAAGAAGCTATCAAACAGTGTATCAACTATATCAAAGAAAAACAATTGGGACACGGTACCGTCAACTATCGGTTGCGCGATGCCATTTTTAGCCGTCAACGCTATTGGGGCGAGCCATTCCCGATCTATTACAAAGAGGGAATGCCCTACGCCATGCCCGAATCGGAGCTGCCGCTATTGCTGCCCGAAGTTGATAAATATTTGCCGACAGAAAATGGTGAACCACCGTTGGCACGTGCCAAAAATTGGGTTACAAAAGAGGGTTATCCTTTAGAAACCAACACGATGCCCGGTTTTGCAGGTTCCAGCGGCTACTATCTGCGTTACGAAGATCCCACCAACGAGAAGGCCTATTTTTCGAAAGAAGCCAACAACTATTGGCAAAATGTAGATCTCTATCTCGGCGGAGACGAACACGCAACGGGACACCTCATCTACGCCCGTTTTTGGAACAAATTCCTCTACGATTGGGGAATGACCTGCAATGACGAACCTTTCAAAAAGTTGATCAATCAAGGAAAAATTCAAGGACGATCGAATTTCGTGTTTAGAATTAACGAAACCAACACATTTGTTTCCAAAGGATTACAATCGAAATACGAAACGGCTCGGCTTTATGTCGATATTAGTTTAGTGAACAACGATTATTTGGATACGGAAGCATTCCGTCAATGGAGACCCGAATTTAACAATGCCGAATTTATTCTCGAAGATGGCAAATATTTGTGCGATTGGGAAGTTGAAAAAATGTCGAAATCGAAATACAACGTTCAAAATCCGGACGACTTGATCGAAAAATATGGTGCCGACACTTTCCGTTTGTACGAGATGTTTTTAGGACCTTTGGAAAGCTCGAAACCGTGGGATACCAACGGCATTGAAGGCACGGCTCGTTTTATCAAAAAATTCTGGCGTTTGTATCACAATAATACAGATAATCAATTTGTTGTTTCAGACGAAACGCCTACTAAAGCCGAATTGAAGGTGCTGCATCGTACCATCAAACGAGTGATTGACGACATGGAACGTTTTTCGTTCAACACCGTTGTGAGCCATTTTATGATTGCCGTCAACGAATTGCAAGATTTGAAATGTAACAAACGCGCGATCCTCGAACCGCTTGCTGTGCTCATTTCGCCCTACACACCGCACATTGCCGAAGAGTTGTGGTCGCTTTTGGGATATACGGAAACCGTTACTTTTGCATCATATCCCGTTTATGATGAGCATTATATGGTGGACGATGAAATTGAATATCCGGTGTCGATCAACGGAAAAATGCGTTTTAAACTGATGATGCCCGCCGATGCAGATAACGCCACCATCGAAAAAGCCGCTCTCGGCAACGAAGTCGCTCAAAAATGGTTGGAAGGCAATCAGGTGATGAAAGTGATCGTTGTTCCGAAAAAAATTGTTAATGTTGTGGTAAAACCATTATAAATCAACGTGATAAATATTTCAATCGTTGAAAAAAGTGAAATTGTATGATTCAAAATATTGTTTTACACATCGTTGGTAATAAATCGGCAGAAGACGGATTGTTTTTGTCAAAATCGCCACTCGTGTTGAATGACGATTTAAAAGAGGTTTTAAACCACTATTTTTTGACACCGTTTCATTCCGAGGAGTATTTTCAACTCTATCACGATAGCGGACTGCAATTCAATGTGGTGTATGATATGGTTTCACAGATATTTGAAAATCAAGAAGTATCGGTAGAAACTTCCGTCAATTTGGCCAAACATCTTTACGAACAAAGTGTTCATCCGAAAATTAAAGGCGGCGAGTTTTATATCGTTTATTTCAACGATTGTATGTTGGAAGGCGAAACCGTGGATGCAGTCGGATTGTTCAAATCGGAAAACAAAGACACCTTTTTGAAAGTGTTACAACAAGACGATAATTATCGTTTAGAAAGTGAAAACGGAATCAATATCAATAAGTTGGATAAAGGTTGCTTGATTTTCAATTCCGATAAAGCCCATGGTTTTGTGGTGTCGATTGTCGATAATACCAATCGAGGTATTGAGGCGCAATATTGGATAGACGATTTTTTGCATGTTCGTCAGCGACAAGACAACTATTTCAACACCCACGCGTTGTTATCATCCTATAAAAAGTTCGTTACCAAAACGTTGCCGAAAGAATTTGACGTTTGCAAAGCCGATCAAGCCGATTTGCTGAATAAATCAGTTCAATTTTTCAAAGAAAAGGATAATTTCGATCTCGACGAGTTTAGTCAAGAGGTGATTCAGCAGCCTGAGGTGATTGAGCGTTTTCAACAATTTAAAAATCAATATCAAGAAGATAACGACATCGATTTTCCCGATAGTTTTTCCATTTCGGAAACTGCCGTCAAAAAGCAGGCGCGGGCGTTTAAAAGCATCATCAAGTTGGATAAAAATTTCCATATTTATGTGCATGGCAACCGATCGCTCATCGAACAAGGCGAAGACGAAAAAGGAAAATTTTATAAAGTGTATTACAAAGAAGAGAATTAAATCATCGATGGATTTTTCGCCAAAATGCAAAGCAATTTTCCCGCATCTCCATCGTTATCAATAAGTATTAAATTAAAAACCATTTTAAATCAAATAGAAAATGAAAAAAGTTATTGCAACTACCAACGCTCCGGCTGCTGTAGGTCCTTACAGTCAAGCTATTGAAGTCAACGGAATGTTATTTATTTCGGGACAAGTTCCCATCAATCCCGCTGTCGGAAAAATTGAAGCCACCGACATTCAAGGTCAAACCGAACAGGTGATGAAAAACATCGGTGCCATTTTGAAAGAAGCCGGTTTGGATTACAGCAATATTGTAAAAACCACTTGTTTATTAAGCGATATCGCCAACTTCAAACCCATGAATGAGGTTTACGCCAAATTTTTTACTGCCGAGCCGCCTGCTCGTGCCGCTTTTGCCGTAAAAGACCTCCCTTTGGGTGCTATGGTCGAAATTGAAGCGATTGCTGTGCGATAAAAATTGATGGTCGAACACAATTATTGTTGTTCGACTACACTTTTGAGCGAAAAAAAATTAGGGCTGACATTCTCTTTGAGAGGGTCAGCCCTTTTTTTTTGTTTAATAGAACCAAAATTTATAGAGATAAAAGATATTTCAGAAGGCATCAACTTTATAAATCCCTACGTTAAAAACGCTGTTGGTTTTGCTTTTTTTGAATTGTCATTCGTTTATCGGTTGAATCTGCGCTATACGTGCCATAACGGTCTTAGCTTTACATAATGTTGAATTTTAAGGCACTTCACTTTCAGAACAATAG
This sequence comes from Bacteroidales bacterium, assembly GCA_028710155.1. Classification (GTDB taxonomy): domain Bacteria; phylum Bacteroidota; class Bacteroidia; order Bacteroidales; family WRLA01; genus WRLA01. Next base: position 6,652 of record JAQUSR010000102.1, read on the forward strand.
TTGGTTTATTTAATATAATTGCTTTTATATCAACATTTACGCTTACATCACGTATAGCTATTGCGAGGCGTTCGTTATTCTTGTTCCGCATATTTTATTGTCAATTCGTCTTCTGAATCAAAAATTTTCAATGCGTGTTTTATCTTCTCAAATTTTCCAATATTATCAAAGTTTCCTTCAATGAAATATGTGTCATTTATTGGAATTGGTTGTCTCAGATTTTCTTCTTTTGACTTCTTGGTTAATGATATCTTTTCTGCCAAATCAGTTGTAAAAAATGTTTCAGGTTGAATTTCAAAAAGTTGTTTAATCACTTCAACATACAATTTGGCTACTTGATTAACTTCAATTTTTTGGTCGAAGAAAATTGCATATTCCAATTTTTTATGTTTTGGCTCTTCAGCTTCAAAAATATTCACTTCATTGTTTTCAATTCTTTCTTCTATTTCAATGGCGGGAAGTTGCCAAATTTTAATGAAGCGTTCAGCAAGAAGATCAAAACGTCTTTCAATTTCTGTTTTATCCCACTTTTCGGCATTTGATAAGTATTTATTGAGCCATAAACGACTGTCTTTATAACCTGAATTTTCTAAATCTCTTTTATTCACAAATGGTTTGTTTCCAAGTTTTCCATTATTACCTGATAACGTCAAATTACCAATTGTATTCAAATAGGTTTCTTTAATTAAGTTGTATTCATCTGCTCCTAAATCCACTTTCCATTTTGGGTCAGGATTTTGTGGAAAAATATGCTCTATGGTTATATCTGTATTACCTTCAATTATTACAAGTTCGTTATTCTCAAAATTTTCAAGTCGTTCAAGTAAGTAGGTTCTGTTTTTGGAATTTATGTTGTAAACATCTTTTAGTTTAAGGCTTTCAATAACTTCCTTGTCTTTTGGAAAACGCTGTGTACTTGGTCTTTTAAGTATCCATTTTTGTAATGACAACAAATAATCATTTTTATCCACTTTTTCATAAAGGGTCATAAATATTTTATTGAGTGCGTTTGTAGGTAAGCCAACAATAAATCGTCTCCAAACAAAAGATTGTATGAAATCCAATACTTTTATAAAGGTTACTTTGTCAATAACGTTTTCTGAATAATCCTCATAGACTTTCATCAAAAATGGATAAGCCACATTTATTTCAAGT
>JAQUSR010000103.1 GCA_028710155.1 Bacteroidales bacterium
AATGCCAACGGAACTAACGTCCACGAGGTATAAAACATCAATTCAAATAACAACCCCAATCCTAAACCTTTTCCTATAAAATCATCGACATATAACCACAAAAACTGCATCAATAAAATAAAAACGGCAATGAAAAATGTCATCACTAAAGGTCCCAAATAGGCTTTCAATACCATTAAATGCAGCTTCTTCATACAATATTTTAAAGGCGTGCAAAGGTAATCTTTTTGCTCACGAAACCAATCATTTTATTATACGATTCGCAAACGTTAAAGGCTCCTTTTTTTTCGATTCATCTCATCATTTTCACTCCCATGAATCATTAGAAAAACATAATATTTAAAATATGTCTTTTGGATCTGAAACAAGTTATCGGTAATATTTTCAAAATATTCACTTCATTGAATTCCTGAACACTGAATCAATGTTTTTTTGAAAATCATAAAACTTTGAAAATATTTATGTTGATAAAATCATTTTTACAAAATAAAAATTTATTTGATGCTTTATAATAAGATTTTTTATAATTTTGCCCCGATTATTTTATTGAATTAACTTTAATTATTTTATAAACACATCTATCGTATGAAAAAAATTCTATTAATCGGAGTAGCAATGATTTTTGCTACCTCTATGTTTGCCCAAAAAGGGTTGAACAAAAATGTAAAATTGGCACAAAATGTTAATGTTGCCAGAACCCAAACTATGGTAAAAGGTAACGAGTTGTCTGTCCCCGGTGAAAATTCGGGCAACTACTCTCCCGTTGCTAAAGGAACTCGTGGTGAAAGCGATTTGTTAAAAAGTATCTACGATTTACAAAGTAACTCCGGCGTTTCTAACAGAGCTTATCGTATGGCAGACGGAACCATCGGTTTTACCGCCACTCTTTCGGAAGAAGATACTCACGCCAATCGCGGTACCGGTTACAACTATTTCAACGGTTCCAGCTGGAATGATCTAGTTGAACTCAGAAATGTAGAATCCATCAGAGCAGGTTGGCCAACTATCGTTCCTTACGGTGCCGGCGAACTTATCTTCTCTCACGGAGGAAGTCCTACTGAAATTTTATGTCACAAACGCGAAGTACGCGGAGAAGGCGAATGGATTGATATGGGATCTCTTCCATATACCGAAGGCGATTACGCATGGCCAAGAGCAGGTGTAACCACTGGTGAAGACGGAACTCAATACGTTCATGTTGTTGCTTCGTATCAATGGACTGATGAAGAAAGCGTTGTTCGCACCAAAATCAAATATTGGCGTTCCAATGACGGCGGTTCTACATGGGGCATTCAAGAACAAGAAATCGAAGGCTTCGATTATGCTAGCAATACTCGTTTGAATAGCGACTACATTACCATTTCTACAAATGGCAGCTCTATTGTTATGCTTTTAGTGGACGGTGGTATTGATGTTATGTATGTTCGTAGCGATGATAACGGCGAAACATGGAGTCATCATTACATTTACCAACATTGGTTTTCTGAAGAAGGTATGGAATATTTAGACGTTCCTATGGCTGCTGATGATACCATCGAATTATGGTGTCCGACTGCAGGTACCGGCGTTTTAGATCCTAACGGAAAATTTCACGCTGTATTTAATACCGGTAGCATTTCACGTTATGGCGATGGTTCTTACTATTCTTATGGAGCCGGCGTTGACGGTATCAGCTATTGGAACGAAGATATGGGACAAATCGTTCGCGATCCTTCCTTCGTTAACAACATGGGCAACCATGCTGCCACTACCGACTCGACATTCCACATGATTGCTATGGATAGAAACGAAAACCTTACCATTATCGGTGGTATGGGCGGAACATGGTATGGAATATGGAGCGAAGATGCCTACGACGAAGAAGGCAATCCATTGTGGCCAATTTTAGCTTCATGGAGTAATGATCAAATTTTATTCTACAGAACTTATGGACTTTCAACTATGCCTACTATTGCTGTAGATCATCTTGGAAGAATTTTGATTGCATTCGTAACTACAACAAAAGAAGGAGAAACCGGTGGTAATTACTCCCTCTACTATCGTAGATTATATGCTCGTGTTTACGATTCATATTTAGGAACATGGAGCGAAGAAACTATTCCTTTGACTAATGATTTCACCTATGGTTTATCTGAAGTGGTTTATCCTATCGTTCCTAATGGAAATGTTGAAGGTAATTATTGGGACATTTTCTATTCTGTAGATAATATCCCCGGACTTTTATTAGATACAGACGTGCCCAATACACAAACTGAAGGCACTGATAATTTCTACAGACACAATACACTTGAAAAAACATTCCATCCGGATGCTGCCATCGAAGAAAACGAAACCATTTCTTTCAGCATGAATCCAAATCCGGCTAAAAACAACGTTATCATTAATGTACCGACTACTGCCACTATTGAAATCTACAACACCGTAGGTCAATTAGTAAAAGTTATCAATAACGCACAAGGCAATGTAGCTGTAGATGTAACATCTTTCATCAATGGTGTTTATTTGGTTAATGTTCGTAATAACAATGGTGTAGCAACTGCACAAAAATTAATTGTACAATAATCCATCACCATTCGAATAATAAAAACCGTGCCTAGCACGGTTTTTTTTTTCATTTTTCAAAAAACATACAATAAAAAAACATCAAATAACTTTCATTCTTTGTTAATAACCATTCATAATTAACGTAATATAGTCACCCTATTAAAATATCTTAAAAATTTATTCTTTTTGAATATTACACGATTTAATATATCTTTGCACCTTGAAATTTTAACACATTACTAATATAATTATTTTTTTATGAAAAGAGTTTTTATTATCGGTTTAGCAATGATTTTTGCTACCTCCATGTTTGCCCAAAAAGGGTTGAACAAAAATTCAAAATTGGCTGGTACTGTAAAACAAAGTGCCTCCATTCAAAAAAATGCAATTTCTGACCTCGGCACTTATGTTCCCGGACAAAGTGTTTTACAATCACCTGTAAATAGAGGTACTTTAGCAGAATCGGAATTATTAAAAACTATTTACGATTTGCAAAGCAATTCTGTCGTATCCAATCGTGCTTATCGTATGGATGACGGAACTATGATGTTTACTGCTACTATTTCTGAAGACGAAGGACATGCCAATCGTGGAAGTGGCTTTAACTATTTCAACGGTTCAACATGGAACGAAATGGTTGAAATGAGAAACGTTGAAGAAATTCGTTCAGGATGGCCTTCAATCGCTCCTTTCGGAACAGGCGCCGTTTTATTCAGCCATTCAGCTACTGATATTGAAATGTATAAATGTGAAGATGTGGCTGCTGGTGTATGGACAAATATAGGTCCACTTCCAGGATCTGCAAGTTATGCTTGGCCTAGAACAGGTGTAACCGTTGATGAAAACGGCACTCAATACATTCACGTTATCGCTTCTGAGCAAAACACAACTACCAATATTACAACTATGAAATATTGGCGTTCGGCTGATGGTGGTGCTACATGGGAAGGTCCGAGTGATGTTCCGGGCTTCACAAACGCTGATGACAGACGCTTCATCACCGACAACATGACTATCTGCACGCAAGGTAGCACAATTGTTATCCTTTTCGTTGATTTTGCTGCTAACATTGGTTATGCTCGTAGCGACAACAATGGTGAAACATTTGAATATCATCCTATTTATGAATCAGTTTTAGACGAAAACTTCTTCTATATCTCTACGATGGTTGAAGGTGATACCATAGAAATATGGAGCCCGGGTAGCGGCACCGGCGTTTTGGATAATGACGGCATTTTACATGTTGTACTCAACACCTGCTTAGTTTCAAGAGATTATAGCACTGAAGAAGGTTATTATAGTTATTATTATGGTGCCGGCATTGATGGTATCTACTATTGGAACGAAGAGATGGGAACCATTCCTACTTCATCAGAGTTTGTTAACCATATCGGAGAAGGAATGATGACTGTTGACTCTACTTTCCACATGATTAAAGCTGATGAATGCGAACAATTAGTGGTAGTAGGCGCCTTAGGCGGATCTATGTACGGAGCTTTTGAAGACGGTAGCGAAACATGGCCAATCTTTTCAGAAAGCTATACTAATGATAATCTTCTCATGTATAGCAATAATCTAGGTTTATCAATTATGCCTTGTATTGCCATTGATAATTACGGAAGAATCATCGTTGTTTACTCTTCAATAACCAAAGAAGGTACAACCGGTGGAGATTACAACAAATATTATCGTAGATTATACGCTCGTGAATACAATCCACTTCATCCGGAAACTCCGGGTTGGCAAGAAGAATCAATCGCTATTACCAACGACTTCACCTACGAACTTTCTGAAGTTGTTTATCCTTTAACAACGTTGGGCAATAACGAAGGTGAAGAATGGAATATCTTCTATTCTGTGGACAATATTCCCGGACTTTTATTAGATCCAGATGCTACCGGTGCTCAATCCGGAGCAACCGATAATTATTACAGACACAATGCTATTGCTAAATCTGTAATTCCACAAGCCATCAACGAAGACATCGCTGTAGCTAAATTCGAAATGATGCCAAATCCTGCTAAAAGCAACGTAACTATCAATGTTAGCGAAACAGCTACCATCGAAATTTACAACACTGTAGGTCAATTGGTAAAAGTAATCAACAACGCACAAGGAAGTGTTTCTGTTGACGTTTCTTCAATGGCTAACGGCGTTTATTTAGTCAATGTTCGTAATGCTAACGGTGCAGCTTCTGCACAAAAATTGATTGTTCAATAATTGGTTAGATTTATTACATAAAAAAAGCCGCTTTTCAGCGGCTTTTTTTATGTAATGAAAAAAATTAAACCTCCAAAAAACGAATATCTGTTAAATGAGGTACTCCTTTGAAAGATACACTCGATTTTTGACTAATCATCGACAGTAGTTTTTCCGAACGATATTGTTCTTTCAATTGATAATCTTCATATACCTTATTATAATAACTTTCACTCAACACAATGGTGTTAGCTTTGCTTTGTGACATGACACGAGCCGATAAATCTATATCTATTCCATAATAATCGTTAAACCCTTCAAAAAAAGTAATGTTATACACCTCGGTGCAATAATGGATACCCACTTTACAGTCAATAAAAAGCCCTTCTAAAGGGAAATTTTTGATATTATCCAAAGTGGCATACAATTCAAACAACAAACTGAAATAATCGTTGATATTTTTCTTGGCAAAAAGCACATCATCGGGAATAAATAGCATCAACTCATCGCCAATACCTTTGACAATATTCTCCGGAAAATCGTTTAAAAGATTGATAATATTAAATGTATTGTTTAATAAACACCCCCACTCTGCAATTCCGTGTGTGTATTTAATACCGGTTGAATTAACCAAATCAATAAAAATACAAGTACCGGAACATTTCGGTAATGTTTGTAATTTTTCCTTCATCTCTTTAGATTCAGGATCACGAAAATGAATATATTCAACCATGAATTATTTGTAATTGCACTATTATAAATGATTTAATGCTTCTTCGCGCGATTCAAAAATTTGAAAGATGGTAGAAAAGCCTGCAATTTCGAAAATCTCTTTGACATTAGGACGTAAACCACAGAGAAAAAATTTTCCGTTAAGCGCTTTCATTTTTTTCAACATCATTAAAAAAACGCGTAAACCGGAGCTGGAAACATATTCCATGTTTTGAAGACAAACAATAACATTCAATGTTCCGGCATTAATGATTTCATTTAATTTTTCTTCCAACTGACTATACGTAGAGGTATCCAATCTACCTTCAACTTCAATTGTGATGTGATTTTCCGCTTTATATTCATTCAATTGTAGCATGATAAAATCATTTTATATTTTTTATATTTTTTTTCAAAACGATAATATTTTGATCATTTTCTCTTTTATAGGATACAAAATCCATTTTTTGTTTGACAAAAAAGATACCCAAACCACCAATTGGACGATCTTCAATACCCAGATGCGTATCAGGATCTTTTTTATTCAACAAATTAAATTCTGTTCCGTCATTTTTGATAGTTAAAGTAATAACTTTCTCGTCTTTATTCCAATCAATATCTATATCAATTATATGCGATGTTGAATCCGAATAGCCATAAGAAACTTGATTGACAAACAATTCTTCCATGACCAAAACAATGTTAAAAGTATCATTTTCAGGGATTTTTTGATCGTATAATACCTTTTCTAATGTTTGTGTCAAACGCTCTAATTCTTCAATTTTATTTTGCAAATGCAACGAATAAATTAACATTGTTTATGATTTTTAAAGCTCAAAAAACGTTTTTCTTTGCGTGCAAAAGTAATATAAAAATGGTATCAGTCAAGAGTGAAAATGAAAAAAGCTTAATAATAATTTTGTTGAACAACATCTATTTTTTTATTTCTCAAAGATAATGGGAAAACAAATTACGTTTTCAGTTGATGATGGATGAGAGAAAAGTGTCCTTTTTTTGTTGATGAATAATATTACCTTTGCAGCAGTTTTAAAAGTTATGAATGTTGACGTTTTTATTCCTTGCGAAATTGATCAATTTGCTCCAGAAGTAGGCATAAACATGATTCGTTTATTGAAACAAGTAGGATGTATTGTGCATTATCATCCCGACCAAACTTGTTGTGGAAGAATGGCTTTTGAATTGGGGAATTGGAAACAAGCCAAAAAAATGGGTGAAAAATTCATTGATACTTTTTCGGGGAATCAACCCATTGTTTTTCCTTCACTATCTTGTATGTTGTTGATTCAACAGCACTACAAAATTCTTTTTCACAACACTGCTTTTCATAATGAATATCAACAATTAGAGTCAAAAATTGTTGAGTTTACTGATTTTGCTTATCATCAACTTCATGTAACCGATTTTGGAGCTACTTTTCCCCATAAAGTGTTGTTAATAGATGATCAAAAGTATAACAAAGCATCAAAAAAACTTCTTTCTACCGTTCGCGAAATCACCCTTCTTGAGCCACAACACTCCTCATCTTTTAACATCGGTCAAGACATAACGTCCACCAACGAAGCCATAGCCGCCAATATAGCCAAACATGCCATTTTGGACGCTTTGGATTCTGAAGTCGAATTTATTACCTCCATCAACTTTGAAACGTTACGTTATCTTCATCATTTCATTCGCCAAGAGCAATTGAATTTACAAGTGATTCCTGTCATCAATATTTTATCTTCAAAATCATAAGCATGTTTTCAACACAAGAATTGACTCATATTTTTGATTCGTTTCATCAAAAAACGGTACTAATCATTGGCGATGTAATGCTCGACCATTACCTTTTTGGGAAAGTATCACGTCTTTCACCCGAAGCACCGGTTCCTATTGTAGCCCTCGACCGACACAGCACAATGTTAGGCGGAGCCTCGAATGTAGCATTGAACATCAAAGCATTGGGAGCAACTCCTATTTTATGTTCTGTCATTGGTGATGATGATCGCGGCAAATCGTTGATTCGTTTAGTAGAAGAAAAATCAATGATCACTGATGGATTATATAGTAGTACCGAGCGAAAAACCACCATCAAGTCTCGTGTCATCGGCAATTCCGTTCAATTAGTTCGGATTGATGAAGAAGATACCCATCCACTAACAGCATTGGAAGAGGAACATTTTTTGGCTATCATTCATCAAATTATGGA
>JAQUSR010000104.1 GCA_028710155.1 Bacteroidales bacterium
CATACCGTCTGACGGACCGCCGTACAACAAATTTTGGTAATGGCTGTAACGAACTTCATTGCCGTTAACATCTTCATACGTATCGTAGTTACCCCAAAACGGATCACCAAAATCGGGATGAAACGAAAAGCCGACCGAAGGTTTCAACACATGCCGAACGGCTTGCAACGCCCCTTTTTTGAAGGCAAAAATGCCGTACAACGTAGTCGATAAATCGGACGAAAGACTAAACTCGCGTGTAGAATAAAAATGATTGAGCGTATCTGTTTTCACCATCTTTGTTGAATCCGTATCGGCGATCAGCTGTTTATTAAACGACCTTCCATACCAATATTCAGTATAGTTAATGCTGTTGTTCCAGTTTAAAAACTTTAACACTTTCACCGAGCTTCTTATCGGAATGGTGTGTTTCATGCCGTAGTTCATTTTCGGATACAGCGGTTCTTTCAACAACATGGAATCTAAAGTCGAAATCTTATTTTCAGCATTCATCGTGTAGGTGATGTTGATGTTTTCGTACCATTTCATCGCGCCGATCCGTTTTTTTCGCCGAAAAGGATAAATTTGTGTCGAGCTCAAACTGATTTTCGGAAGTGTCAGTGAGATGGTTTTATTAGATGTATTTTGCGTATAACCGGCATTGGCAGAAAAATTGAAATAGCTTCCCAATTTAGTTGAATAGGCAATGCTGGACGAATAACTGGTGGTCAGATAATCGTTGGTGGAAACAGAGTTAAACTTTTGATAATTACTACTTTGTATATTAACATTTGCCGAAAAACGGCTGTTGGGTCGTGCCTTCGGATCTTGCTGATGTTGCCACACAATTCGATAGTTCGATTCGTTGAAATAGTCGGATGTACCTTGGTCGCCTTTGATGTTTTTGGCATACGAAAGCAACACGTTGCCGTTGAATTTGTATCGTTTGGCATAACGCGATTCGGTTTGCAACGCCCACGATCCGCGTGTAAAAATGTCGCCGGTCAGTTTCAAATCCACGTTATCGTTGATGTACCAATAATAACCGCCCTTTTCAAGTCCGAACCCGATACCCGTTCTTTGATTGATGCTCGGAATGACAATGCCCGAACGCCTTTTATCCATATTGGGAAACCAGCCGAAAGGCAACGCCAACGGAGTGGGAATATCTTCAATCATCATATACACGGGACCCGTTACAATTTTGTCGTCCGGAATCACTTTTGCTTTACCAAACTTGAATGCAAAATGCGGATGATCAACATGATCGCAGGTAGTAAACCAGCCGTCTTTGATAAACATGGCATCGTCTTCCAACTTTTTCACCACGGTTCCGTGCAGATAGCCCTCCCCCTCTTTGGTGACCACATTATAGACCAAACCCTTTTTTGTATCAAAATTGTAGGTGATTTTTTCTGCCGAAAAGGTGGTTTCGCCCTCTTTGAAAACCGGCAAGCCGTATTCTTTTCCGGTCGAATCTTTCAAACCGGTAGCATAAACGGTTTTTTGTTCAAAATCAATTTCCATATAAGCCGAAGTCAAATTGATTTTCCCGTATGTAACATCCGCACTACCATAAAGATATGCTTTTCGTTCACGCATATTGAGCGTGCTGGAATCGGAACTGCGAACCACTTTTGTTTCCAAAAATTCTTTTTCTTCTTCCACAACCACAGAATCAGCATCAACATACAATGTATCATTAACGGGCAACGAATCGATCAACAAAACTGAATCGTTCGAAATGGAAATATCTTGAAAACTACCTTTGGTTACATCTGACGGAAGAGAAACTGTATCTTTTTGAATGACTTCAGTTTGAGCCTTTACATTTAAAGTATTTGAACAGAACAAAAATATCAAAACAAAAAACAAAGAAAAAAAAGTGGTTTTCATTTTCTTTCTTCGAATGAGAGATGTAAGTATCGTATCAAAAACGTTCTTTCCGTTCAAATTTCAATTGATTTATAGCACAATATCGGTGCAAATTTCAAAGGGGCAAAGGTAATATTATTCATCAAAAAATATCTCGTTTTTCATTGAACCCTGATGCAAAAAAACAGCGACTTTTTCAAGAGAAATATGGAATGCCGTACGACCATAATTTTTCAAATTTTTGGTTGAAATCATCATCCGAATTTCGACTTTTGAAAGCCTGCTTCAAGTAAACCGCAAAAACTATTGAACGCCGCCATTGTCGTTGGTAAGATGTGATATTGAAAGCCAATTGAGAACAGAAACCCATCGGCATTTTGCAATATAAAATATTCATCTTTTATGAAAAATATTTTAACTAAAAAGGTTTTCCTTAAAGAAATAAACTAAATTTGTAATCATCAACAAACAACAGAAATATTAATTTAAACCATCAATTTATGAGCACTTTATGTAATTTCACGAATCTATTTTCTTTATCAAAAACTTTACGTTTTGAGCTAAAACCGGTTGGCAAGACCTTAGAAAACATTGAAAAGAACGGCTTATTGGCAAAAAATAATCAATCAATATAAAAAGATAAAAAAATGAAAAACATTACAAACAAGTATCAAATTACTAAGACATTACGTTTTGGCCTATCACAAAAAGGGAAAACAAAAAAAGAAGGATTTGATGGAGAAATTTATCAAAGCCATCAAGAATTTAATAAATTGGTTAGCGTTTCTGAAGCAAGGATTAAAAAAAGTGTAACGACAGAACAAAAAACAGAATTGGCTTTATCAATTGATAATGTTGCACGTTGTTTAAATAACATAAGTGATTTTCTTATAAATTGGCAACGGGTGTATTACCGAACTGACCAAATTGCATTAGACAAAGATTATTACAAAATTATGTGTAAGAAGATTGGATTTGAAGGATTCTGGTTTGAAACAAATAGACGCACTCAACAAAAAATAAAGAAGCCACAATCACGTATAATCAGTCTTTCTGCGCTTGATAAAAAGGATGGTTTAGGCAAGGAACGCAAACAATACATTTTAGATTATTGGAAAGAGAATCTTTTGTCTGCCGCTGAAAAATATGAAGTTGTTAGCGAAAAATTGAAGCAATTTCAAGATGCATTAAATATTAATAGAACGGACAATAAACCAAACGAAATTGAGCTTCGTAAACTATTCTTATCGCTCACCCATATTGTTTATGATATACTTCAGCCACTTTGTTATGGTCAAATTTGTTTTCCCAAAATCGAGAAACTTGACAACACAAAAGAAGACAACAAAAAGTTGATTGAATTTGCTTCCGATTATCAATCAAAAAGCGATTTACTATCCGAAATCGCAGAATTGAAACAATATTTTGAGGAAAATGGTGGTAATGTACCCTTTTGCCGAGCCACATTAAATCCAAAAACACTTGTAAAAAATCCAAAATCAACTGACAATAGTATTAATGAAGAAATAAAGGATTTAGGATTAAAAGAGATCTTGAAAACATACAAAGATGTCTTAAACTACAACAACTATCTCGAAAGTCTATCCGCAAAACAAAAGCTCCAATTGCTTAACGACAGAAACACAAGTATAATAACACGCAGTTTGCTGTTCAAATATAAACCAATTTCAGCCAATGTACAATTTGATATAGCTAAAACTCTAAGCCCGGAAGTTGGCAAGGGTGAAGAAGATTTGCGTGCTTTCTTACGTGGAATTGGTCAACCTAAAAGCCCTGCAAAAGATTATGCTGATTTACAAAACAAATCCGATTTCAATATTGAAGCCTACCCGCTTAAAGTAGCTTTCGATTTTGCATGGGAAAGTTTAGCAAGAGCAATATATCATGCCGATTCAGACTTGCCTATGGATGCATGCAAAAATTTTCTTCAAGACAATTTTAAAGTAAAAAACGATGATACAAACCTCAAATTATATGCTCAACTGCAAGAATTGAAAGCTGTGCTATCAACATTGGAAAATGGAAATCCGAATAATGCGGCTGCTTTTCGACTAAAAGCTACAAATTTGTTGAACGAGATACCTTGGAAGACGGTTGGAAATTATGGACAACAAAATAAAGACGAAATTTCCAAATGGTTAAATAATGGTAAAAACAAGGATGACTATAAAAAAGCAAAACAACAAATAGGATTATTCAGAGGCCGATTAAAAAACAACATTCAAGGTTTTGATAACATCACCCAAACGAACAAAAACATTGCCATGAAAATGGGCAGAACCTTTGCCACAATGCGCGATAAAATAACCGGCGCAGCCGAACTCAACAAAGTGAGCCACTATGCTATGATTATTGAAGACAGAAACACCGACAGATATGTTTTATTGCAGCCGTTTACAGAAAACGAGCAAGACAGAATCTATTCACAAACAGATTACAACAACGGCGATTACACCACATACGAAGTAAATTCTATAACGTCAGGTGCAATTGCCAAAATGCTACGTAAAGCAAGAATAGACGAGTTGAGCAAAAATGACAATAACAGAAACCTCACTTCGCAACCCGAACTGACCGAAGAAAAAAAAGAAAAACGCAATATTAAAGAGTGGAAAAATTTTATTGAAAATAAACGTTGGGATTTAGAATTTCAGTTAAAATTAAATGAGAAAAATTTTGAGCAAATCAAGAAAGAAGTTGATACTAAATGTTATAATTTGAGAACTAAAAAAATTAATAAAACAACGCTTGAAGATTTAGTAAACAAAAGTGATTGTTTGCTGTTGCCTATTGTAAATCAGGATTTAGCGAAAGAAGAAAAAACTAACGGCAATCAATTTACTAAAGATTGGAATTCAATTTTTGCACAAAACACTCCGTGGCGTTTGACACCGGAATTCAGGGTTTCGTATCGTAAACCAACTCCCGATTATCCAATATCGGATAAGGGTGACAAACGTTATTCTCGTTTCCAAATGATAGGTCATTTTCTTTGTGATTATATTCCGAAAAGTGATAAATACATTTCAAATAGAGAACAAATTTTAAACTACAAAAACGACGAGTTACAAAAGAAGGCAGTCAAAGATTTTCATGAAGATTTAAAAGGGAAAACCGAAGAAGAAAACCAAAATGAATCGATGAATGCGCTAATGGCTAAATTTGGCAATGTCAATAAAAAACAGAAAGCAACAACCGTAGAAAAGCCCAAAGAAAAATTTTATGTATTTGGTATTGACCGTGGACAAAAGGAATTGGCTACGCTTTGCGTGATTGACCAAGACAAAAAGATTGTGGGCGATTTTGATATTTACACCCGCAGTTTTAATTCAGAACGTAAAGAATGGGAACATACATTCTTTGAAAAACGCCATATTTTGGATTTGTCCAATTTGCGAGTGGAAACCACTGCTTCAATTGATGGAAAAGCGGAAAAGAAAAAAGTTTTGGTCGATTTGAGCGAAATTAAAGTCAAGGATAAAAACGGCAACTATTCCAAACCCGACAAAATGCAAATAAAAATGCAGCAATTAGCATACATTCGCAAGTTGCAGTTTCAGATGCAGACAAACCCTGAAGGTGTTTTAGCGTGGTTCAAAGAGAATTCAACGAAGGACTTAATTATTAATAATCTCGTTGATAAAAAAAATGGTGAAAAAGGTTTGATTTCGTTCTACGGTTCGGCTATTGAAAAAATGGAAGACACTTTGCCCGTTGACAGAATTGAAGAAATGCTTCAAAAATTTGCAGCTTTGAAAAAACAGGAAAAAGAAGGTGAAGATGTAAAACTATCCATTGATCAACTTGTGCAATTAGAGCCTGTTGATAATTTGAAAAACGGCGTCGTAGCAAATATGGTTGGCGTAATCGCCTATCTGTTGCAAAAATTTAATTATCAAGTATATATATCATTAGAAGACTTATCGAATCCATTTGGAAGTCAAATAACAGGTGGAATTGCAGGCGTACCGTTGAAGCAAGGTAAAGACGAAGGAAGACGGATGGATGTAGAAAAATATGCCGGTCTTGGTCTGTATAATTTCTTTGAAATGCAACTACTCAAAAAGCTATTCCGTATTCAACAAGATAGTTGTAATATTTTACATTTGGTTCCTGCTTTTAGAGCCCAAAAAAACTATGACCACGTTGCCGTAGGAAAAGAAAAGGTAAAAGGGCAATTTGGAATCGTTTTCTTTGTTGATGCCAATGCCACTTCAAAGACTTGCCCTGTTTGCGGAACGACAAATAATAAGCCAAACAACCAAAAGTATCCTAATGCGAAAAAAGGACTTTCAGCAGATGGAAAAGAAGTTTGGTTGGAACGCGACAAATCGAATGGAAATGATATTATCCGTTGTTTTGTTTGTAACTTTGATACTACAAAAGAATATACAGAAAACCCTCTTAAATACATTAAAAGCGGCGACGACAATGCAGCTTATCTAATTTCGGCGGCTGGAATAAAAGCATACGAATTAGCAACAACACTCATAAACAACCAATAATTATGAAACACATATTAGCCATAGATGAAACGGGAAGTATGACAATGTCAGCAGACGATAAATCGTTTGTTTGTGGTGTATTAATATCTTCCAATGAATTGACCATAAAACAGAAGTACAAACAAGCCTACGAAAAGATGAAATTGGGAACTCCGGCACCAAACCAAATGGAAAATCTTATTGGAAATAAACAATTTCATTTTTCTGAAATGGAAAATTTTCAAAAAAATATTTGCCGTGAATTATTACTCCCGCTTGCCGACAAAATTTATGTATCAAAAGGAAAACCAACACTTTATGCCAATAACCAAAATTGGTGGTTGGTGGCTGTTTCTGTCGTTATTTCCGAATTTTTGAAAGACGAAACCTTTGAGAGCAACGATGAAGTGGAGATTTTGATAGATAATAGAAGCGACAATACATTTGGTTTAATTGAAGATGACAACGGAAATACAATTGATTTTTACGCTTATCATAAGATTTTGAAAGAGCAAATAGAGCGTTCAATAAACACCATTGCTAAGGCATACAATATAAAACTGAACATCAAATTCAAAGCAGATACGGCTTCATTTTATATCAACCTTGCCGATGTGGTTTGCGGTTTTGTAAGAATTGATAGAAATCATATTAAGCAATCTATTATTGAATGTCCGTGTAGTAAATTTATGAGCGGCAATAACCCCGCATTATTCGTGGATAATAATCCAATGGTTGCACTAACTCTTATCTTTCAAGAAGTTTCGAACGCCAAACTCAATAATATTGGTTTTACAGCGCAAGTTATTGAAAAACTACGAAATAACGCTGAATACTACTCTTTGGCTTGGGATATGTTCTACGATTTGGTAAAAACAAAAATTGCAGAACGAACCACAAACAGCGTTCTGATAGGAATAAAGCCGTTTGTAGATATTTTTATTACAGAATTCAATCACAACAAAACCTACCTGTCAGGCAGTAAATGTTTAGAATTGATGGTTCTTTTTGTGGAATATTTTTCACATATAGGACAAACAGAATCGCCTTGCAAAAAAGAAGACTTCATAAAATATTTGCAAAATGAGAACGAGAAGTCTGAAACACGATTACTGCGAAAGTGGGAAAAATTAGTGAGTTTTTCTTTGCGAAATGTGCAAATACTATTCAATGCCTACAATTTTTCTGAAGCTATTGCCGATTTGGAAACACTTTGGGAAGAACAAGAGAAAATTATTAAAAGTACGTCTGCTTTTATCGGAACCGAAAAAGACGAACCCACAACAGCCATTAT
>JAQUSR010000105.1 GCA_028710155.1 Bacteroidales bacterium
TTTCGACATCACGTCAAAAAATTGTTGTTTTTGGGTAGTACTTGCATTTATCCTCGTGAAGCACAACAGCCGATGGTAGAAAATTGTCTGTTAACCTCACCTCTTGAATATACGAACGAACCGTATGCCATAGCAAAAATTGCCGGATTGAAAATGTGCGAAAGTTACAATCTGCAATACGGGACCAATTATATAGCGGTGATGCCAACCAATCTTTACGGACCTAACGACAATTTTCATCTTGAAAATTCACATGTGATGCCCGCAATGATTCGTAAAATATTCTTAAGCAAATGTTTAAATGAAGATAATTGGAAAATAATTTCAGCAGATTTAAACAAACGCCCAATAGAAGGAGTCGATGGAAGTGCTTCACATGAAATTATTTTGTCTATATTGGAAAAATACGGTATCTTTTCTGACAGAATAGAACTTTGGGGAACTGGCACGCCGTTACGAGATTTTTTATGGAGTGAAGAGATGGCAGATGCTTGTATTTACATCATGGAGCGAGTCGATTTTTCAGATATCATCGGGCATAAAATATATAGTAAATCACAAATTGATGCAAATGCCGGAGGTGATGCTACCGATGCACGTAGCGGACGTGGTGGAGCTATGCCGGAATTGGGTGATATTCGCAATTGTCATATCAATATCGGAACGGGAAAAGAAATTACGATTCGGCAATTAGCTGAATATATCGTAAAAACAGTCAATTATCATGGGAAATTGGTGTTCGATTCTTCAAAACCGGATGGCACGATGCAAAAATTAACTAATCCTTCAAAACTTCATTCTTTGGGATGGCATCATCAAATAGAAGTGGAAGAGGGGATAAACCGTTTATTTCAATGGTATTATAATCAATTGGAAAAATAATGACAATTATTGATCAACCTTTATTTAAACAACTTCATCAACAAGCAAAGGCATCACCACGATTGCGAATGAATTATAATTTGCATGATTCCTTAGATGATAAAGTACAACGTCTATTGAATGCTTTAGAACCCGGAACAATTATTCCCATTCATCGACATCAACATACGGATGAGACCTATATTTTGTTAGAAGGAACAATGAATTTAATATTTTTTAATGACGATAAGACTGTTAAATATACACAACTTTTATCAGTAGCATCTGGCTGTGTGGGAATTAATATTCCTTCCGGTCAATGGCATACAATTGATGTTTTGGAACCTTCAGTGATTTTTGAAGTAAAAGAAGGTCCTTATCAACCATTGAAAACAGATGATCAATTGTAGTAAAACGGTTGTTCAAAAAAAATCCGAAACATTGTTTCGGATTTTTTTTTTGAAAATATCGGTTAGTGAATCAGATCAACGCTTCGTTTGATGAAAGTTGTTAGAGATTCTCCTTTTAATAATCCTTGAGAAAGCAACGCTAAATCGCAGACTTGTTTTGCGATTTTTTCTTGTTTTTCTTCATCCGATTCGTTCAAAATATCACTGATAATAGGATGATTACTATTAATAACCATATTGATCATGTCTGGCATATTCATTCCAAAACCACCGCCGCTAATCTGTTGAATTTCTTTCATTCTTCGCATAAATTCAGGGCGAATGATCATCACCGGTAAATCGCTTTCACTAAGATTTTCAAATACTACTGTAATATCTTTATTGTCAACGACTTTTGTGAATACGGGTTTTAATTTTTCTTTATCACCATCGGTAAGTTTTGAAAGGGTATTATCTTCTTTCGCAATCAATTTATCCATAACATCGGCATCCACTCGTTTGAAATGAATTCCACCTTTCATCTCTAATTGATTCAAGAAATGCTGATCTAAAATACCATCCATAATCAAAACATCATATCCGTGTTCTTTAGCAGTTTGAATGAAAGCATCTTGTTCTTTAACATCGGTACAATAGAGATAGACTAAGTTTTTATCTTTATCAGTTTGAAAATCTTTTACTTTGTTTTTGTAGTCAGACATTGTAAAATATAGATTATCAATGTTTTTGAAAAGCACGATTTTTTCACAGCGTTCAAAAAACTTTTCATCGCTAATCATACCATATTCAATAAAAGCTTTAATGTCGTCCCACTTTTTTTCAAAATCTTCGCGATGATTATTGAAAATTTCTTCTAATTTATCGGCTACTTTTTTGGTGATGTGGCTACTGATTTTTTTAACTTCTACATCATTTTGTAAATAGCTCCGCGAAACATTTAACGGAATATCGGGAGAATCTAAAACTCCATGCAATAACATTAAATAATCGGGAACAATACCTTCAACAGAATCGGTTACAAAAACCTGATTGCAATATAATTGAATTTTATCTCGTTGAATATCAAAACGTTCTCTTACTTTTGGAAAATATAAAATTCCGGTTAAATTGAAAGGATAATCAACATTCAAATGAATATGGAACAAGGGTTCTTCCCAATTTTGAGGATATAATTCGCGATAAAAATCCAAATAATCTTGTTCAGATAATTCGGAGGGTTTACGTGTCCATGCAGGATTGATATTATTAATGATTCGTGGTTTCTTTATATCTTCATAAACATCGTTTCCATCTTTATCTTTTTCTCCTTCTTTTTTAACATGTTCTGTTTCATCACCAAATCGAATAGGAATAGGTAAAAATTTACAATACTTTTTCAGTAACTCTAATATTTTGTATTCTTCCAAATAGTCTTTACTATCTTCGGAGATGTGCAGAATGATTTCGCTACCACGTTCAGGAAAATCTTTTTTTAATGGTTTTAAGGTATAATTCGGACTGCCGTCGCAGGTCCAAATGACAGCTTCGTTACCTTCTCCTTCTCGAAATGATTTAGTTTTAATTTCAACTTTATCTGCTACCATAAAAGAGGAATAAAAACCCAAGCCGAAGTGTCCGATCATATTACTGACTTCATCGTTGCTTTTACCTTTAAATTGTTGTACAAAATCTTCTGCTCCGGAAAAGGCAATTTGGTTAATGTATTTGTCAACCTCTTCCGCATTCATTCCAATGCCATGATCGCGAATAGTAAGCGTTTTTGCTTTTTTATCAGCCACAATTTCGATGGTTAAGTCGCCTAATTCACCGGAAAATTCACCCATTCTCGATAAGGTTTTGAGTTTTTGAGTTGCATCTACGGCATTAGAGACTAATTCTCTCAAAAAAATTTCTTGTTCGCTGTACAAAAACTTTTTGATAACCGGAAATATGTTTTCGGTAGTAACTTTAATTTGACTTTTTTCCATGAATAATATTTTTTAAATAACAGATTATTAATTTAATACGATTTTTAAAAACGGCTCGCCTTTTATCCAAAATTGTGCCAATAATGTGCAACTGACAAATTGACTGCATTCTTTTTAAAGGAGTTAAAATGCTGAATGAATTTATTATTAGGTATGAAAAGGTGCGTAATTTACTGAATTTTTCAATGGTTTCATTGTTATATAATTAACATACAATATATTGAAAAATTAATTATAAAAAAAGAGGAAATAATAAAAAATAAATTTCTGAATGTTCGTGAAAATTTGTAATATTGCAAACCTAATTCAAAAATATAATTTATTATAAATCAATAAGAATATGGCAAATATTATTGGAGACGTAGTTATTGACATTGAGAAGTGCAAAGGTTGTGGCGTTTGTATGACAGGCTGCCCAAAAGGAGTACTTGCATTGTCGAAAGATGTAAACAGCAAAGGATACAACTTTGCTATGAAAGTTAACGCTGATTGTATCGGATGTGCCAGCTGTGCAATGATTTGTCCGGATGGTGTTATTACGGTTTACAGAGCAAAGGAATAACAATAAAATAACAGAAGAATGAAAGAACTCAAGTTAATGAAAGGCAACGAAGCGATTGCTGAAGCCGCCATCCGCTGTGGAATGGACGGATATTTCGGTTATCCTATCACGCCGCAATCAGAAGTTTTAGAGTATCTCATGGCTGAAGAACCCTATAAAAGACGTACCGGTATGGCAGTTCTTCAAGCTGAAAGTGAAGTAGCTTCCATCAATATGGTTTATGGTGGTGCAGCTTCCGGAAAAATGGTAATGACCTCATCGTCAAGTCCCGGCTTTAGCTTAATGCAAGAGGGCATGTCCTACATTGCAGGTGCCGAATTGCCTTGCTTGGTTGTCAATGTTCAACGTGGCGGTCCCGGATTAGGAACCATTCAACCTTCACAAGCCGATTATTTCCAAGCAACCAAAGGCGGTGGCAATGGCGATTATAAAGTAATCGTTTTAGCTCCGGCTTCCGTTCAAGAAATGGCTGATTTTGTTCAATTAGGTATCGACCTCGCCTTCAAATATCGTAACCCCGCTTTGATTTTATCAGACGGCGTTATCGGTCAGATGATGGAAAAAGTTGAATTAGCTGAACAAAAAGAACGTTTAACCGACGAACAAGTGGCAGAAAGATGTCCTTGGGCTTTAACAGGAAAGAAACCTCATCGTGGTCATAATATCATCACCTCTTTAGATTTGGATTCGAGTCGTCAAGAAAAATTTAACGAAAAATTGCAAGCAAAATATCGCGAAATCGAGAAAAACGAAGTTCGTTTTGAAGAGATTTCTTGCGAAGATGCTGATTATATTGCAATTGCATTCGGATCATCGGCACGTCTTTGCCAAAAAGCCATCGACTTATGCCGTGCTGAAGGTATTAAATTAGGTCTTCTCCGTCCTATCACATTGTATCCTTTCCCATATGCACCGATTGAAAAATTAGCTCAACGGGTCAAAGGATTCTTAGTTGTAGAACTGAATGCCGGTCAAATGATTGAAGATGTCAATTTGGCGGTAAAAGGTAAAGTACAAGTAGAGCATTTCGGACGAATGGGCGGTATCATCCCAACTCCTGACGAAATTGTTGCAGCATTAAAAACTAAAATTTTAGGAGGTAAATAATATGAGTGAAAATTTTGACAGACCGGAAATTAGAAAACCGGAAAATTTAATATATAGCAGAACTAAAGTTCTGACCGATAATATTATGCACTATTGTCCGGGTTGTGGTCACGGAACTGCACACAGAATTTTAGCAGAAGTTATCGACGAAATGGGAATTCAAAACGACACCATCGGTGTAGCACCGGTTGGTTGCTCAGTTTTGGCATACAACTATTTGGATGTTGATATGGCAGAAGCCGCTCACGGTCGTGCACCTGCGTTGGCAACAGCCATCAAACGTTTGAATCCCAATAAATTCGTGTTCACTTATCAAGGTGATGGCGACTTGGCAGCTATCGGTACCGGTGAAACCATTCACGCTTGCAACCGTGGCGAAAAAATCGTGATTATTTTTATCAACAACGGTATCTATGGAATGACCGGCGGACAAATGGCTCCTACAACATTGGAAGGCATGAAAACCGCTACCTGTCCCTACGGAAGAGATATCAGTATTATGGGCAATCCTCTGAAAATGACAGAATTAGTTTCTCATTTAAAAGGAACTTATTATGTAACACGTCAATCTGTTCAAACACCGGCAAGCGTTCGTAAAACCAAAGCTGCTTTACGTAAAGCTTTTGAATATCAAAAAGATGGTAAAGGTGCTTGTTTTGTTGAAATCGTTTCTAGTTGTAATTCCGGTTGGAAAATGACTCCGGTTCAAGCCAACAAATGGATGGAAGAAAATATGTTCCCATTCTATGAATTGGGCGATATTAAAGTGGATGGCGAATTGGTTAAATAATTGAAAGAACATTAAAAAGAAAAGATCATGACTGAAGAAATCATTATAGCAGGCTTTGGCGGACAAGGCGTTCTCTCGATGGGTAAAATCTTAGCTTACTCAGGAATCATGCAACAACAAGAAGTAAGTTGGATGCCTTCTTACGGACCGGAAATGCGTGGCGGTACAGCAAACGTTACCGTTATTCTTAGCGACGAAAGAATCAGTTCACCCATTTTGAATCAATTCGACACAGCAATTATTCTCAACCAACAATCATTAGACAAATTTGAAGCTAGTGTAAAACCGGGCGGTGTTCTTTTGTACGACCCAAACGGCATCACACACGCTCCAACTCGTAAAGACATCAATATCTATACGATTCATGCTGCTGAAGAAGCTGCAAAATCGGGTATGATGAAAACTTTCAATATGATTGTTTTAGGTGCTTTCTTGAAAATTAAACCCATCGTGGAAGAAGAAAACATCGAAAAAGGTTTGAAAAAATCGTTACCTGAACGTCACCACAAAATGATTCCGGATAATCTCAAAGCAGTAAATCTGGGAAAAGAAAAGGTGATTTTAGCTCAAAAAGCATAAATTTAATAAAGAGTTCCGACATAATTTGTTGGAACTCTTTTATTTTTTTGGTTGAAAAGATTTCAAAAACAACCAAAAATGCGGCAATAGCTCAGTTGGTAGAGCGGCAGCTTCCCAAGCTGCAGGTCGCGGGTTCGATCCCCGTTTGCCGCTCCAATCGTTGATTTTTTCAACGATTTTTTTTTGCTTTGTTGAATCTTTAACTGAAAATAAAGAGAGGCGATATCCAATTTAATTTTTTCGTTAGAAACAAAGTAAACCAACTTGTTGTTTGGGACAAAAAAAAATGCCATCTCGAAAGATGGCATTTATACATTAAAACTTATTTATTATTTTAACAATGCTTGGAAATCGGCATCGTCAATAAAATTAATAAATTCAGCATCTTTAGCAGCTGTTTCTTTGAAAGATGGATCTTCTTTGAAGGATTTTGATAAGTTATCAATCATCATAGATTTATTGTTGGTTCTTGCACCAACAACACCCATTAAGTAATAAGTTTGACTATCTTTTTCAGAACATTCCAAAGTTTTTTGAGCAGCAGAATAATCTTTGTTGAGCATTTGTGAAAGTGCTAAATTGTAATCGCAAGTGCGTTTTGTGATTGCAGAGGCATTATATTCACCATTGCGAACGCCTAATACAGCTTGATTGTAAGCAACATTAGCATTATTTTGTTCTGCTTTTTTGAAATATTCAGAAGCTTTATCAAAATCACCTTTATGAGCAGCAATAACGCCCAAGTTGTTTAAAACGTCTGGTTGATTGGGTTTTAAAGTGTTGGCTTTATTTAACAAAGCTTCTGCTTTGTTGAAATCACCTTTAGTAATGTTAGCAGCGGCAGCATTATTTAAAGCATTCCATTGGTCAGGATAGATTTTTGCTGCTGATTCATAGATGGCGGCTTTTGTTTCAAAATCGTTATATAAAGTTGCAGCATATAATAATTCTTCAACTTTTAGGCTTTGTGGTTGAGCAGTAGCCATTTCTTTCAATTCTCCATCGCTGTGTCTTGGTTCTAAAGCTGTTACAATAATTTCAGCATAGCGTAAATCAGGTAAGAATTCTTTTTTGATTTCCGGATATTGGTTCATCATTTTTCTTAATTCATCTTCTCTTTCAGCAGGGCTTTTGGAGTTGATATTACTTAATACAGTGTTTCCTGCTTTAAAACCGGAAGCATTTCTGACATTGCTGAC
>JAQUSR010000106.1 GCA_028710155.1 Bacteroidales bacterium
CATTTCTTCCTCCTCTTTTACCGACACCAAACCGCATTATGCCATTTTAGATGGTTTGCGGGGCGTGGCAGCACTAATGGTCGTGGTTTTTCACCTGTTTGAAGCCTATGCCACAAGCCATCTCGACCAAATCATCAATCACGGCTATCTGGCAGTCGATTTCTTTTTCATTCTTTCGGGTTTTGTGATCGGTTATGCTTACGACGACCGTTGGAAAACCATGAAAATCAAAGATTTTATTAAACGTCGGCTTATTCGACTACATCCGATGGTGGTCATGGGAGCCGTTATCGGTGCCGTTTTGTTTTATTTTCAAGGCTGCTCGGTGTGGGATGTGTCGAAAATTTCGATCGGGATGCTGTTGTTGGCAACGCTCATCAACGCACTGATGATTCCGGCTTCGGTAGGCAGCGAAATTCGGGGCGTGGGCGAAATGTATCCGCTCAACGGTCCCAGTTGGTCGCTGATGTTTGAATATATCGGAAACCTGCTGTATGCGTTTTTCATCCACAAACTATCCAACAAAGCATTGACGGTGTTGGTGATTGCTGCCGGTTGCGGCTTGGCGGCTTTTGCAGTTTTTGGTCCGCTTGGCGACCTTTGCGTAGGTTTTTCCATGACACAAAACGACTTACTTGGCGGCTCGCTGCGCATGATATTCGCCTTTTCGATGGGATTGCTGCTGTCGCGCATCTTTCGCCCTATCCACATAAAAGGCTCGTTTTGGTGGTGTAGTTTGCTGGTAGTGGTTTTGTTGGCAATACCACGTATTGGCGGCAACGAACAACTATGGATGAATGGTTTATTCGATACTTTGTGTGCTGTGATCATTTTTCCCGTGTTGGTTTATATGGGCGCTTCGGGCAAAACAACCGACAAAATCACCACAAGAATATGTCAATTTTTGGGTGATATTTCGTATCCGTTGTATATGGTGCATTATCCGTTTATCTATTGGTATTACGCGTGGGTGAAAAACGAAAATTTGACTTTTGTGGAATCGTTGCCCGGTGCCGTTGCATTGGTAGTCGGTTCTGTGATGTTGGCATATTTGTGTTTGAAATTTTATGATATTCCCGTTCGTAAGTATCTGACACGAAAGTTTAAAGCTTAACATTTTAGGTTTTCGGATGAATTGATTATCGAAACGATTTTCAATATTTTCCTACAAAAGTCGCTCCGCTGACTTTCAGCTCGTTGATGAACGAAGCTGTTGAATTTGTTTTTTTCTTAGACATTATTATTTATACAAGATTTATTAAAAATATTTTTTACGTCCATTGAAAATCAACAACATAAACCAATTCTACAATTTCAACACGTTAATCAAGTTAAACAATTTCAACAACTTCAACAAGTTAAACCCTTTAATCAAGTAAATCCAAATAAACCTTCTCCTCCTTTTTTCACATTCATCAAAAATATTACCTTTGCAAAAATTTTGAAAAACGCATTTTTTCAAGTTTCTACCTTTATTGTTGTGATTGTTTGCGAAGTATGAATGGTCAAATAAATCATTTATTTAATTGAATTTCAGTTAAATATTAAACAGTAAATGTTAAATTATAATTTATGAGTTTTAGAATTATTGTTCTAGCCAAACAAGTTCCCGATACCAGAAATGTCGGGAAAGATGCTATGAAAGAAGACGGCACCGTCAATCGTGCAGCACTTCCGGCCATTTTCAATCCCGAAGATTTGAACGCCTTAGAATTGGCACTACGTATCAAAGATTCCATCAAAGATGCGGAGATTCAAATTGTTACGATGGGACCTTTCCGTGCTGCCGAAATCATCCGCGAATCTATTTTCCGCGGTGCCGACGGCGGTTTTCTAATTACCGACCGGAAATTTGCCGGCTCCGACACCTTAGCCACTTCGTATGCCCTTTCGTTGGCAGTCGAAAAACTGCGCCCGTTTGATTTAGTGATTGCCGGTCGTCAAGCTATCGACGGCGATACTGCTCAAGTAGGACCTCAAACAGCCGAAAAGCTGAATCTTCCACAAATCACTTATACCGAAGATGTTATCGCCGTTGACGAAAAAAGTATCACCCTCAAACGCCGTTTGGAACGCGGTATCGAAATCGTAAAGACAAGTTATCCGGCCATGATTACCGTTCACAGCTCGGCGCCTGAATGCCGTCCTCGCAACGTCAAACGGATGATGAAGTTTAAACACGCTCGCACCGTTCACGAACTGCAAGACGAAAACAAAGACTACACCGAATTACGCAATCGCTGTCCCTACCTCGACATCCCCGAATGGACCGTTGCCGACCTCAACGCCGATGAAGTACGTTTGGGTCTCAGCGGCTCTCCTACCAAAGTGAAAAAAATTGACAATGTGGTGCTGGCTCACAAAGATTCAGTTTCGCTCACCAATTCCGAATCGGAGATTGAAGCGTTGATGAAAGAACTGATTGACACACATATTGTCGGATAAAACACCATTCAAACGTTAAATTTGAAAACATTGAAAGAAGGTTGTTCAACAAACACCCTCTCTTCAAATTCAACATTTAATGAATTGAATCATCGATTTATTATTTAAAAAATCAATACAATGAAAAATATTATAGTTTATTGTGAAATCACTGAAGAACAACATGTTGCTGATGTGAGTTTGGAGTTATTAAGTAAAGGAAGAAAGTTGGCTGACGATATTCAGGCGAAATTGGAAGCCGTGGTTATCGGATCCGACTTACAACATATTGAAAAAGAGATCTATCCGTTTGGTATTGATACCATTTATCTATTCGACGACGCGCGTCTGTTTCCCTATCGAACACTTCCGCACGCATCCATCGTCATCAATCTATTTCGCGAAATAACGCCGGAAATCGCTCTTTTTGGAGCCACTTCTGTCGGTCGCGATTTGGCACCGCGCATTGCTTCGGCTTTGCGTTGCGGTTTAACTGCCGACTGTACCTCGTTGGAAATCGGTAGCTACGAAGATAAAGACAAAACCTTCGACCAACTTCTGTATCAAATCAGACCGGCTTTCGGAGGCAATATTATCGCCACCATCGTCAATCCTGAAACACGTCCGCAAATGGCAACCGTTCGCGAAGGTGTGATGAAAAAAGAGGTTTTTAACGCTGATTATCAAGGTCAAGTGAAAAAGATGAATCTCGAAAATTATTTAGGTAAAGATGATTTTCAGGTAGAAATTTTGGAACGTCAAATCGAGCCGCAAAAAGTGAATATCAAAGGGTCTCAAATCATCGTTGCCGGCGGTTATGGCGTGGGCAGTAAAGAGAATTTCAAACTGTTGCAAGAGTTGGCTGAAGTTTTGGGCGGCGAAGTAGGTGCCACGCGTGCAGCTGTCGATGCCGGATTTATTGAACATGAGCGTCAAATCGGGCAAACAGGCGTAACGGTGCGTCCAAAACTATACATTGCTTGCGGCATTTCGGGTGCCGTTCAACATCGTGCCGGCATGGATCAATCGGCGAAAATCATCTCTATCAACAACGATGTAGAAGCTCCGATAAACGCCATTGCCGATTATGTGATTGTAGGCGATGTGATGGATGTGGTGCCAAAAATGATAAAAATGTATAAAAAGCATGCTAAATAGTAAATGGTGAATCAGTGAGTTGTGAAAAGCAAATTGTGATAATTTATATTATTGAATATCAATATTTAAACATTCATCATTTAACTTTAAACTTTAAACCTGACCATCTTCGTGATTATCCCAATAAAAAAGAAATAAAATGAAAAAGTTATTGCTTCCCGTCATTATGGTTTTAATGATTAGTGTATTAAGTTCTTGCGAGCTTGCCCAACAAATGGAAAAAATGTATTATCTGACTAATTGCTCTTTTCGCATGAAAAATGTGGATAACATTGCGATAGCCGGCATTTCGTTAAACAACATCACGCAACCCGATCAATTCAGCATTTTAGACGTTGCCAAATTGTTGTCGGCGGCCAAAAGCACCAACTTTCCGCTGTCATTCAATATCAACGTGGAAGGCACCAATCCCAACAGCAAAGAAGCCGGTTTAAACAAAATGGACTATATCGTTTTGATAGACAATCAACAAATGGCAAGCGGAACCGTCAATCAGGTGGTTTCCATACCGGCATACAATGGCAAATCGAACATCCCGTTTAACATCGAAATCAATTTAAAAGAGATTTTCAAGGGACAATCGACCGATGCCATCGTCAAATTTGCTAAAAATTTAGCCGGATTAAGCAGCGATAACTCACGGATTACCATGAAGATAAAACCCTATATCACCATCAATAACAGCGAGATTGCCTATCCCGACTATATCTCGTTGAGCAAAGATTTTAAAAGTAAATAGTAACTATCAAAAACTACAACAAAAAGTATTATGTCAGAAAATTTTTATAACGATAATAGAAACTTAAAGTTTCATTTGAATCATCCGTTGATGAAAAAAATCATTCGGATGCGTGAACGCGACTTTTCCGATGCCCGACAATATGACTACGCTCCCACTGACTTTGAAGATGCATTAGACAGCTACGACAAAGTGTTGGAAGTGGTAGGCGAAATTTGCGGCAGCATTTTAGCTCCAAAAGCAGAAGATATTGATCACGAAGGCGTTAAAGTGGTCGATCACGCTGTGGTTTATGCCCAAGGTACCGCCGAAACCTATCAAGCAATGAACACCGCAGGCTTGTTTGGAATGGCGTTACCAAGAAAATACAATGGACTGAATTTCAGTATGATGCCATACGTCATGTCGGCTGAAATCGTATCACGCGCCGATGGTGGTTTTGCCAACATCTGGGGCTTGCAAGAGTGCGCCGAAACGATTCTCGAATTTGCCACAGACGAGGTGAAAGCACAATTTTTGCCGCGTGTAGCTGCCGGAGAATCGATGGCAATGGATTTGACCGAACCCGATGCCGGATCCGATTTACAAGCCGTTCAACTGAAAGCCACGTTAGACGAAAAGGGCGTTTGGCGTCTTAACGGCGTAAAACGTTTCATCACCAACGGCGATGCCGACATTTCGTTAGTTCTTGCCCGCTCGGAAGAAGGTACGAAAGACGGACGCGGTTTGTCGCTGTTCATCTACGACAGAAAAGATAAAGCAATGAAGGTGAGACGTGTAGAGAATAAATTGGGCATCAAAGGCTCTCCAACATGCGAATTGGTGTTCAGCAACGCACCGGCAGTTTTGGTAGGTGACCGTAAATTGGGTTTGATAAAATATGTGATGTCGCTGATGAACGGTGCCCGTTTAGGTGTTGGTGCACAATCAGTCGGTATTGCAGAAGCCACCTATCGCGAAGCCTTGAAATATGCACACGAACGCGAACAGTTTGGCAAACCTATCATTCAATTTCCGGCAGTCTATGCCATGTTGAGCGATATGAGTACTAAGATTACTGCTATGCGCTCGCTCCTTTATGAAACCGTTCGTGCTGTGGATATCTACAAGATTTACAACTCCATCGCCGAAGAACGTAAGTTGGAAAAAGAGGAACGAGACGAACAAAAATACTACAGCCGCAAAGCCGACCTTTACACACCTTTGTTGAAACTGATTTCCAGCGAATATTGCAACCAAGTGGCATACGATTCCATCCAAATTTTTGGCGGTACCGGATTTATGAAAGATTTTCCGGTGGAACGACACTATCGCGATGCCCGAATTACCACTATTTACGAGGGAACTTCGCAACTGCAGGTGGTGGCAGCCATCCGCGGCGTTGGCAACGGTGCCTTTGTGAACTTCATCCGCGAATATGAAACACAAAACATTCGTCCCGAAATGGAACCGCTGCGTCAACAACTGATGGCAATGACAGCACAATACGAAGAGGCTGTTCAACATGCACACGATTTGAACTGTGGCGAAAGTTGGGATTTCTTAGCACGCCGTATGGTTGAAATGGCCGGCAACATCATTATCGGCTATCTGTTGATTTTAGATTCTGAACGCGATAATTATTACGAAGATGCAGCCCGTATCTTTATTCGCAAAGCCGAAGCCGAAAATGCCGAAAAACATTGTTATATCATGCATTTCGATGCCGAAGATTTGGGAATTTTCAAAATCTCGGAATAAAAAACAGGAAATAAATCATCCAATAAAAGCGTGTTCTAACCGACACGCTTTTTTGTTGTTGTAGAATTTTTTAACTATATCTTTAACGCAAAAATAGCTACCTTTGCACCCGAAAATCAGAAAAACCTGATAATAATCGTCAAAAAATGAAATGTAATCTTTCTCCTACAAAAATAATCATTCGAACCACACAATGGATCATGCTTTGCGGTCTGCTCTTTACGGGCAATATCGTTGTAGCTCAAACAGAAATACCGGGGTTGACTCCCATTACGTTGCCCAGCGCCAAACCCGAAAAAGGCAAAGATCCGCAAAAATCGAAAGAGAATTTGGAACAATTGGGCAACCAATATTATCGTTCGCAACAATGGGAAAAAGCCGCTTCTGTCTATTTGGAACTGTATGAAACAACACCGCGTCAGCACTATTACTATTATTACTACAATTGTATGATTTACCTGAACGAAACGGAGCAGTTGGAGAAATTTGTAAAAAAAGTAGCTTCCAAAAATTCAGGTAACTTGATGTATGACGTAGATTTAGGCTATTTATATACCTTCAGCGGCGATGCCAAAAAAGGTACTAAAAAATATGAAGAGACATTAGCCGCTTTGGATAAAAATCCGCAACAAGTTGCCAATGTCGCTTCCGCTTTTCGCAGCAAATTAGTTTTCGATTATGCCGTAAAGACCTATTTAAAAGGTCGCCAAATATCCAACGATCCAACACTTTACGCCTTGGATTTAGCCTACATTTACAGCGTGGACGGCAACTATACGGAAATGAGCGAAGAGTGCATCAAATTGGCCGTTGCGCGTCCAGAACAAATCAACAACGTGAAAAATCGCTTGCAAGGCTACATCAGCAACGACCCCGAAGGTTTGCGACACGCTGCATTGAAAAAAACGTTGCTCAAATATGCCCAAAAGGAACCCGACAAATCGGAGCCGCAAGAAATGCTGATTTGGCTTGCCATGCAAGATAAAGATTTTCCGTTAGCTTACACGTGGTCTACAGCGTTAGATACTCGATATCAAGAAGATGGACAACGTTTGATGGAGCTGGGCAGCATTGCACTTTCTAACGAAGATTACGAAACGGCCACCAACGCTTATCAATATTTGGTCAATAAAGGCAACGCCAATCCTTACTATTTGGATGCACGCATCAATTTGCTCAATGCAAAATTTTTAAATATCACCAATCAACCCAACTACGAAAAAACTTCTTTAAACTCGTTGGAAGAAGATTATCTGATTTTGTTTAACGAATTGGGTAAGAACAAAAGTACGGTGCAACTGATGAAAAATTATGACCATCTGTTAGCCTTTTATATGGATCGCAAAAATGACGCCGTCGCCATT
>JAQUSR010000107.1 GCA_028710155.1 Bacteroidales bacterium
TTCAAATCAGTAGGAATGACTATGTTGCTGATATGTACACGCGCACCGGCTTCGTCCAATACATCAATGGCTTTATCGGGTAAAAAACGATCGCTGATATATCGCTCAGTCAATTTGACACATGCCAATAGTGCCTCTTCGGTAAATGATACTTGATGATGGTCTTCGTAACGTGATTTAATATTTTTTAAAATGGTTAACGACTCTTCGGCTGTCGTAGGTTCAACCATGATTTTTTGAAAACGACGTTCCAATGCACCATCTTTTTCGATGTATTGTCGATATTCATCTAAAGTAGTGGCTCCGATACATTGTAATTCGCCGCGCGCTAATGCCGGTTTGAACATATTCGAAGCATCTAATGATCCGGCAGCATTACCGGCTCCTACAATATTGTGAATTTCGTCAATAAACAAAATGATTTCCGGATGTCGTTGCACTTCGCTCAATAGGGCTTTGATACGCTCTTCAAATTGTCCGCGATATTTTGTGCCGGCAACCACGCTTCCCATATCCAAAGCAATAACACGTTTTTCGTGCAAAGTCCGAGAAACCTGTTTATTGACAATGCGAATTGCCAATCCTTCAACAATGGCAGATTTGCCCACCCCCGGTTCTCCAATGAGAATGGGATTGTTTTTTTTGCGGCGACTAAGAATTTGTGTGATGCGTGCCAATTCTGTTTCGCGTCCAACAATGGGGTCTAATGCTCCTTCTCTTGCCGCCTTAGTGATGTCGCGTCCAAAATTGTCTAATGCGGGAGTATCACTTTTTTCGCGTGAAGTGGATTCTTTCCCTTTTTTGGTGATAGAATCATCATTAAAATCATCATCTTGTCCGCCGGGGTTCATAAAAATAGGTGGACGTTGCGATTCTTCCGTCAACGAATTGTCGGATGTTGACGTAATCTTTCCGAAAAAATCCCGATAAGTAATACCATAAGAAGACAAAATACTGGTAACTACACTGTTTTCATCATGCAGCATCGCCAACACTAAATGTTCTGTGCTAATCATTTTCTGACCGAGATTGATGTCTTCCAAATAAACACGTTTCATGGTTCGCTCGGCTTGCTTGGTTAAATGTGGATTGGAGATGATAGAATTGGAAAAATTTCGATAATCATCGTTGTTTTTTATCGCATGTTCTATTTTGTCTTTTGCTCCGCTGATACTGAGACCTAATGCTTTTAAAGTATCAATGGCAAGTCCGCCACCTTCTTTCAGAATCCCTAAAAAAAGATGTTCAACACCTACACAATGACTGTTTAAACGAAGGGCTTCTTCGTTGCTGTATTGCATAACATCACGTAATCGCTGACTGAATTTTGCGTCCATAATTAGAATGATTTTCAATTTTTAAGCATAACGAAAAATGTTTAATACTTTATTTAAAAAAATATAGCATTAAAAATCATCGTTATTATTGATTTAAAATATTGATTATTAATTTAATATAAATGTTTGTTTTAAAACTTCAAAGGTAGTCAAATGAACATTACTTGATGAAGTTTTTTTTCAACAACGCTTCTTGATAATTTTATGTTTCATCAAAAAGGTGTTTCATCCAAATGCTTATGAAGATGGCAGTGTCGATGCCCAAAATTCAAGGTTGTTCAATCAATAATTGTTAACATATTTTTATTCCGAAACCTAAAAAAAAACTTTTTTCTTATCCATAAAATTTTACCTTTGCAACATTATTTAAAAGAAGTATAAAACAGCTATATTTCATTGTTTATCATAAAAATATATGGAAGATAATAGAGAGAGCAGGATTGTAAACGTGAACGTTGAATCGCAGATGAAGAGTGCATATATCGATTATGCTATGTCTGTCATTGTTGCAAGAGCGTTGCCCGATGTTCGCGATGGTATGAAACCTGTGCATCGCCGTGTCCTTTACGGAATGCACACGTTAGGATTAACATCCGTCAGAGGAACCCGTAAATCAGCAAAAATTGTCGGTGAAGTAATGGGTAACTATCACCCTCACGGCGATTCGGCCATTTACGAAACTTTAGTTCGTTTGGCACAAGAATGGAGTTTGCGTTATCCTTTGGTGGAAGGACAAGGAAACTTTGGTAATATGGATGGAGACGGTGCAGCCGCTATGCGTTATACGGAAGCACGTATGCAAAAAATTGCCGATGAAATGTTGCGCGACATTGATAAAGATACAGTCGATTTTCAACCCAATTTCGACGACACTTTACAAGAACCCACAGTGTTACCCAGCGGTATTCCTAACCTGATTATCAACGGATCGTCCGGCATCGCTGTCGGAATGGCAACCAATATGGCTCCACACAACCTCAGTGAAACCATTGATGCCATTTTAGCTTATATCGATAATCGCGAAATCACCATCGAAGAGTTACGCGAATACATCAAAGGACCCGATTTTCCAACAGGCGGTGTCATTTTGGGATACAACGGCATTCGCGATGCGTTTGAAACCGGTCGCGGTCGTATTGTCATTCGTGGCGAAGCAGACATCGAAGAAGATGATAACGGACGGCAACACATTATTGTGAAGTCGATTCCCTATATGACTAACAAAGCCGAAATGATTCGTCGTACTGCCGATTTGATCAAAGAAGACAAGTTGGACGGTATTTCCGATATTCGCGATGAAACCGACCGCAATAGCGGTGTACGCGTGGTCTATGATATTAAACGCGATGCTATGGCTGATGTGGTACTCAATAAGTTGTATAAACAAACCGCTTTGCAGTCATCGTTTAGTGTCAATAATATCGCTTTGGTTGATGGTCGCCCAATGATTTTGAATCTTAAAGATTTAATCAAATATTTCGTAGAACATCGGCATCAAGTAGTGATTAGACGCACAAAATTTGAGTTGGATAAAGCTGCCAAACGCGCCCATATCTTAGAAGGATTGCTCAAAGCCATCGATTTTATTGATGAAATTATTGCTTTGATTCGTGCTGCCGAATCGGTGGATGTTGCTCGACAACAATTGATAGAACGCTTTGCCTTCAGCGAAGAACAAGCTAAAGCCATCTTGGCTATGCGTTTGAGTGCCCTCACCGGATTGGAACGCCAAAAACTGCAAGACGAATATGACGAGTTGGAAAAAATGATCGCTTATTATAAAGAGGTGTTAGCCAACGAAGGAATGCAAATGCAAATCATAAAAGATGAGCTGACCGAAATAAAAGCCAAATATGGTGATGAACGCCGTACCAAAATTGAATATAGTGAATCCGACTTTAACATAGAAGATATTATTCCGAATGAAGATGTCGTGGTTACTATTTCGCACTTAGGTTATATTAAACGTACTCCATTACGTGAATATAAAGTGCAAGGACGCGGCGGAAAAGGATCTCGAGGTAGCGATGTTCGTTCCGATGACTTTGTTGAACAGATATTTACAGCAAAAAATCATAACTATATGCTGTTTTTCACTGCCAAAGGTCGCTGTTTTTGGATGCGTGTATTTGAAATTCCGGAAGGTACCAAGGTATCGAAAGGTCGTGCCATCCAAAACCTCATTCAGTTGGAACAAGACGACAAAGTGATGGCGTTTATCAACACACCAACTTTAAAAGATCCCGAATACATCAACAACCACTATATTATTCTGTGTACGAAAAACGGAATTGTTAAAAAAACGAAGTTGGCAGCTTACAAACGTCCACGTCAAACCGGAATTTTTGCCATCAATATTCGCGAAAACGATGAATTGTTGCAAGCGTGCATGACTGATGGACAAAATATTGTGATGTTAGCCAATTATGGCGGTCGCGCCATTCGTTTTCCGGAAAGCAAAGTGCGTGCAACAGGTCGTGGAGCTAGCGGCGTTCGCGGCATCACGCTCGATTCGGAACAAGATGAAGTGGTGGGCATGATTTGTTTAGAAAACAAAGACTATAACGTATTGGTAGTCTCTGAAAACGGCTACGGAAAACGCTCCGATTTGGAAGATTATCGCGAAACCAACCGTGGCGGAAAAGGTGTTCGCACCATTAACGTTACACCAAAAACCGGAAAATTGATTGCCATAAAAAATGTTACCGACAACGACGATTTGATGATTATCAACCGCAGCGGTGTAACCATTAGAATGGCTGTTTCTGATTTACGGGTGATGGGTCGTGCTACGCAAGGTGTGCGTCTGATTACGTTGAAAGACGACGATGTGATTGCAGCCGTTACCAAAGTTCCATCTGAAGAACAAGAAGAAAATTTGGAAGCTGTAACCGTTGATTATGACGATGATGCCATTCCTGATACCGATTTAGATGATGAAAATGACGATGTCATGGATGACGACATAGAAGAAGATGTAGAAGAACAAGACGAGCCGGAAGATGACAATGTATAGCCTCTTTCGATAGCTTGAATAAAATCAACAGCAGTAATCGTGAAAGATTGCTGCTGTTTTTTTTCTTTAATTTTTAACCTTGTTTTCATTCATTATTTTTAACATTTTTACGTAATAGCAATTTCCGAAAAACATCTTGAAAATAATATCTCAAAAATAAAAACGTTATAACAACATAATAAATTAAAAATTAACTTTGCATTCATAAAAATCAAGGTGATTGATTTGGTAAAACATTGATTGTAAATTATTTAAATTTAATAAGTAATGAAAAAATTAACAATTTTTGCTGTAGTCTGCATGATGACGATAACAGCCTTTGCACAAAATATGAATGTGCAAACCGCCTTTAACTATTTGAAAAAAGACAAATTCGACAAAGCCCTCGAATATATCGAGCCGGCATTAAC
Organism: Bacteroidales bacterium; assembly: GCA_028710155.1. GTDB lineage: Bacteria > Bacteroidota > Bacteroidia > Bacteroidales > WRLA01 > WRLA01. The sequence goes on from JAQUSR010000107.1 coordinate 4,764, forward strand.
TAATGCACAAACAATGAGTTCAGCTAAAACATGGTTTTATTATGGACGTATTTGTTTGGGAATTGCCATTTCGCAAGATCCTGCCGTTCAATCATTAGTTGAAAATCCTTTGGATAAAGCATTAGAAGCTTTCACACAAGCACTTGAGTTGGATAAAAGAGAAGATTTTAAACAAGAAATTTATATGAATATTGCTTCCATTTCTGATGCCTATTATACAAAAGGTGTAGAAGCATATAATAAAAACTCTAAAGAAGGTTTTTTGGAAGCCGCACAGAATTTTAACAAAGTTTATACCGTAAAAGCTACATTAGGCCAACCCGATTTTGATGCGTTATCGAATGCCGGTCTTTGCTTGATGCGCGTTGAAGAATTTCAAGGAGCTGCACAAGTATATGAACAATTGAGAGCTGCCGGATTCAATAAAGCTGATGTATATAGTAATTTATCAACCGCTTATCTCTCTCTCAACGATGCTGCTAAAGCCGAAGAAATTTTGAAAGAGGGCGTTTTGAAATTTCCTCAAGATCAATCGTTGATGATTGCCTCTATCAATCTTTATTTGAAACAAAATAAACCGGATGACGCTATTGCAGTAATAGACAAAGCCATCACTCTTGATCCGCAAAATCATACGTTATATTTTGCCAAAGGCGACTGCTACTCGAAAGAAGGAAAAATCGAAGAGGCAAAACAAGCTTATGAACAAGCGTTAGCCGTAAAACCGGATTATTTGGATGCTATGTATAATTTAGGAGCTTTGTATATTAATGCTGCTGCACCCAAAATTGAAGAAGCTAATAACCTTCCTATTACCGAGCAAGAAAAATATGATCAATTGCTTAAAGAAGCAGACGCTTTAATTCAACAAGCATTGCCGCATATGGAAAAAGCACATCAAATGGATCCTAACGATCAAGTTATTAAGAATTCGTTAAAAGAAATTTATGTTCGCTTGAAAATGAATGATAAATTGGATGCTCTTAATAAAGAATAATTAAATCATGTATAGAAAAAGCCCGAAGCTATCTTTATCTTCGGGCTTTTTTTAATAGAATCAATAATGTTGGAAATCAAATTTATAAAATGTCATGAAACAGCTTTTTATCACAACAACAAATCGCTGTTTTTTTCACTATTGTCTGATTCCGAAATTATTGAACTTGAAAATTTTAAAAACCAAAAACATCAATCGGAACATGCTTGTGGTTTAGCTATTACGCGAAAACTATTAGCCGACCACTTATCAATAACTCCTAAAGAGATTATTTTGGACTTTGAAAAACATGGTAAACCCTTTTGTAAAAATGATACACAATTGTTTTTCAATATCTCTCACGGAGGTGAATTTGTAGCAATAGCCGTTGCTGATGTGCCCGTGGGTATTGATGTGGAAACATGGCAACGAAAAGTACCGATGACCATTGCGTCTCGCTATTTTTCGACAGAAGAACAAAATGCCTTAAATGCTGTTGACGGAGATGAACAAAAGCAACTTTTTTTTCGTTTATGGACAGCCAAAGAGAGTTATTTGAAAATGTTAGGAACAGGGTTAACCCGATCATTATCTTCGTTTTCTATCGATTTTCAACAAAAAGAACCACGCATTTTTGATGAAAATCAACAAAATGCAGCGGCCTTTTTATGGCATTTTCAACCTGATTTTTGGCATATTATGTGTGTTTGTCGTCCCATTCTCTCTCCCCAAATAAATTGTCAAACAATAACCTTTGATGAAATATTTAATTAATTGAATATGAATGATTCCATAAAAACAAAGTCGTTTGTGTGGTTGCTATTGAAAATAGTGGCAATAATCTCCACCATTTTCTTGATTATAACCATCGTTTATCTCTACAAACAATCTTATTCGCAATCGTTTCAAGATGTTCAAAAAAATACACAAACAATGTTGAAAATGGCAGTTCAAGAAACAGATGATCAACTGAATGTGTATGAAACAGAATTGGATTTTTTATCAAAAATGTATGCTGATTCTTCTAAAGACTCAACATTTTTAAGTGCTATGTTATTTGAGATTCTTCAACAAAATTCCAATATTACATCAGCTTTTGTCTATTTTCAAGATACTTCTCAAAATTTATACGCTTATATAAGCGATAGCGGATTGATAATCGATAATTTAAGCGAAAAAATCGGAGACAAATTCATTAATATGATGATGAAGAAAAGCGACCATAAAGTCAATTGGAAAACACCTGAATGTAAAGAAGTTTCAAAACAAATTGAAACGACTATATGGAAATCAATAAGAAGAAATAATAATAGAGGAATTGTCGGATTTGATCTTTTGATAGATAACGTTTTTGATCGTATTAATGCCGTTTCTTTATCCGAGTCGTCATTTTTTGTTTTATCGGAAGAAGGCGTGTTGCTAACCGATTTATCCGATATTTATCCGAAAGGAACGCTTTTGTTTGAAGAAGCTCAAGAACAACAACATTTATCGTTGGCAAATCTTTCAAAATTAATGATGAACGGTGAAACAGGTGTGGTGCAACCGATGCAATTTTCGCGAAAACAATCCTACTTTGTGAATTTTCAACCAGTGCCTGATGCCCGTTTTTCATTGGGAATGATCTTGAATGAAAAAATGCTATTTCACCAAATATATTCAACGA
>JAQUSR010000108.1 GCA_028710155.1 Bacteroidales bacterium
CAATTGACTTATACTTTGCCGGAATCAAAACATACCAAGTCGCGACTTCTGAAAATGGACGACCAACAAAACGAATTATACCAAATAATTCTCAAAAATTTTTAGGTGTCCCAAAGCGGAAAACAGGAAAAATGATTTTTCTAATAAATCACTCCCTCTATTTTTTGAAAAATCCAACCTTTGCTTTCCTATTCTAATGAACGATGATCAGTTTCTTGTTGATCCAATTTCCATTAAGATTTTGAATACGAACAAAATATATTCCGCTTTCTAATGATTGCGTAACAATGGATGCTTGGCTGATTGCTTGATAATTGCAATGAAAAACCTTTTTTCCTAAAGCATTGATAATCTCAATACAAATAATGGAAGATCCTTCAACCACGCAATAATCGTAAGCAGGATTGGGCTGAATAATATATGATTCTTGCAATATTTCATGATTATCATTGATTATTTCACATTGTTGATCCGTTTTTTCCGATTCACAAGCGTGTACCAATGTACTCACTTGATAACAATACAATACCTGCGGTTCAACATTTTCATCCACAAATTCGGCATCAGAAGTGGTGGCAATCAATAAACTATCTCTGTAAATATGATACTCTTCAGCTTCAACCGGTGCAATCCACGATAGTTGAATATAATCGGAATAACTAATAGTAGTTAAATCTTGAGGAGTTGTGCTGATGACCACTTCAACCGTGAATGATTGACTGACAACGCATCCATATTCATCAGTAACCGTTACAATATATTCTGTGTTTATTGATGGTTCAACCACAATATTTTGTGTGGTTTCTCCCGTATTCCATAAATAAGTTACGATGATACTATCAGCGTGAAGAACTTCTAATTCAGTACTTTCTCCCAAACAAATTTCTGCATCGCCCTCAATATGAATCTCGGGTAACGCATGCACATTAACCACAATTTCTACCGTATTGATACATCCGTTTTCATCGGTGATTTGAACGGAATAAGTAGTCGTTTCCGTGGGTGAAACTGTAATGGAAGCGGTTGTACTGCCATCATTCCATAGATATGATACTGAAGATGTGGCGATTGCTGTCAAAGTCGTACTTTCTCCGCTGCATATTTCTGTATCGCCTTCGATATAAACTTCGGGCAACGCATGCACATTGACCACGATTTCTGCTGTATTGATACATCCGTTTTCATCGGTAATTTGAACGGAATAGGTAGTCGTTTCCGTGGGTGAAACTGTGATGGAAGCGGTTGCACTGCCATCATTCCATAGATATGATACTGATGATGTGGTGATTGCTGTAAAAGTCGTAGTTTCTCCGCTGCATATTTCTGTATCGCCTTCAATATGAACTTCGGGCAAGGCATGCACATTGACGACGATTTCTGCTGTATTTATACACCCGTTTTCATCGGTGATTTGCACGGAATAGGTAGTCGTTTCTGTGGGTGAAACTATAATGGAAGCGGTTGTACTGCCATCATTCCATAGATATGATACTGATGATGTGGTGATTGCTGTCAAAGTCGTAGTTTCTCCGCTGCATATTTCTGTTTCGCCTTCGATATGAACTTCGGGCAACGCATGCACATTGACGACAATTTCTGCTATATTAATACACCCGTTTTCATCGGTGATTTGCACGGAATAGGTAGTCGTTTCTGTGGGTAAAACTGCAATGGAAGCGGTTGTACTGCCATCATTCCATAGATATGATACTGATGATGTGGCGATTGCTGTCAAAGTCGTAGTTTCTCCGCTGCATATTTCTGTATCGCCTTCGATATGAACTTCGGGCAACGCATGCACATTGACGACAATTTCTGCTATATTAATACATCCGTTTTCATCGGTGATTTGAACGGAATAGATAGTCGTTTCCGTGGGTGAAACTGTGATGGAATCGGTTGTACTTCCATCATTCCATAGATATGATACTGATGATGTGGTAATTGCTGTCAAAGTCGTGGTTTCTCCGCTGCATATTTCTGTATTGCCTTCGATATGAACTTCGGGCAACGCATGCACATTAACCACGATTTCTGCCGTATTGATACATCCGTTTTCATCGGTGATTTGAACTGAATAGGTGGTCGTTTCCGTGGGTGAAACTGTGATGGAATCGGTTGTACTTCCATCATTCCATAGATATGATACTGATGATGCGGTGATTGCTGACAAAGTCGTAGTTTCTCCGCTGCATATTTCTGTATTGCCTTCGATATAAACTTCGGGCAACGCATGCACATTAACCACAATTTCTGCCGTATTAATACATCCGTTTTCATCGATGATTTGAACGGAATAAATAGTCGTTTCCGTGGGTGAAACTGTGATGGAAGCGGTTGTACTGCCATCATTCCATAGATATGATACTGAAGATGTGGCAATTGCTGTCAAAGTCGTACTTTCTCCGCTGCATATTTCTGCATCACCTTCGATATGAACTTCGGGCAACGCATGCACATTGACAATGATGCTATCTGTTGAAAAACAGCCATAAACATTGGAAACGACAACATAATAAGTGGTTGTTATTTCAGGAGAGACAGTGATTTCCGGAGTAGTCGAAGATTGATTCCAACTATAGTCAACACCCCCTGAAGCGATCAACGTGGTGGTTTCTCCAAAACAAATATCAGTATCTCCAACGATGCTAATATCAGGTTGAGCGTAAATCGAAACTATTTGAGAGGTCATTCCGGCTCCTTGATAATCAGCGATAATTTCACCAAATCCCACATTATTCCATTGAACTTCAATAGTATTTGTTCCAATACCACTCAAAATTTCTCCACCAGAAACTTCCCAAAAATAATTTTCCTTATTTTCCGGGACAGAATACGTTTGAATACTTGATTCACATACTTGGAAATTTCCGGTGATATTAATGCTACAATAAGAAACATTTAACATCATCGTAACTGTATCACTATGACCGCATTCATTAGATCCAAACACCGAAATCAAATCCGATTGTGCTGTATCGCTCATGAAAACAGTAATATAAAAATCACCTTGTCCTTCCTCAATGGTCATGCCTTCCGGAACCGACCAAACATAGTTTTGCGCATGATCAATAAGAACGGAATAGTTTTGAACCGATTCTTGGCAAACATCGCTATTGCCGGAGATGACAAAATGGGCACTTGGCAACATTTGCACTCTTACTTCAAAATCTTGATTTGACGAGCAGCCGTAAGAAGATATTCCTATTACTTGATACAAAGTCGATTGCATTGGAGAAACGACGATGGAGTCATTAGTTGATCCACTATTCCAAATATACGATTCGGCACCGGTAGCAACGAGTGTTGTTGATGAATTCTGACAAATACTATCGTTGCCTATTATGGAAACATCCGGCAGAGGATTTACATCAATTGTGATATTATTCTCTACAACGCATTGATGATCATTGGTTGCAATAACTGAAAAACCAGAAGTTTGTGTAGGAGAAACCCAAATGGAAGAATCCGTGCTACCGGTATTCCATAAAAAATCGTAATTGCCATGAACAGTCAATAAAGTTGAATCACCCCAGCAAATCGATGAATCTCCCGTAATGCTGATTTGCGGTAAATCCAAAACAGAAATAGTATGAGACAATTCCACAAAACATCCATTTTGATGAAATACCGTTACATGATATGTGGTAGCAACCATTGGAGCTACCGTTATTTGACTTTCCATTGTACCATTATCCCACAAATAATTGTCGCCGCCCACCACTGTCAACGTCACAGAATCGCCTTGACATACAGTTGTATCGCCGATTACATAAGCTTCAACCGGTGGCAAAACGGTAACAGAAATCGATTGTGAAGCCTCACATTGATATTCATTAGTAGCGATAACTGAATAAACAGTTGTTTCTGTAGGAGTTATAGTAATAGAATCGGCAGAACTTCCGTTACTCCACAAATAGCTGTTGCCGCCTGTTGCTTTCAATGTTGTGCTTTCGTTAAAGCAAAGAACGGTATCGCCGGAAATGGAAATTTCGGGTAACGAAAGTACAGTTACAACAACACTATCTATTGAAGAACAATTATTTTCGTTAGTAAGTGTAGCAAAATAGGTGGTGGTTTCAGTAGGCGAAATCATAATAGTATTTTGAGAACTTCCGTTACTCCACAGAATGGTGCCATTGCCTATTGCCGATAAAGTAGCATTTTCATTCAAACAAATGGCGGTATCGGCAGAGCAAACGATTTCAGAAAATGCATGAACGGTAACCGTAACAGAATCATTGGCAATGCATTGATGTTCATTGATAACAGAAACAGAATAAATTGTTGTTGACAAAGGAGCAACTGTAATGGATGAAAGCGTGTCGCCGGTGTTCCACAAATATTGAACGCCTCCTGAAGCATTGAGTGTCAACGTTTCTCCAACACAAATTGCTGTGTCGGGTGTTAATATAATATTAGGAAGCGTGAATACTTGAACCGTAAAAAAAGCTGTTGATTCGCATCCATCACTATTTCCGGTTGTTACAGAATATGTTGAAGTAGTTGTCGGCGAAACATCTATTGAAATATCTGTGCTACCGTTATTCCACAAATAGTTAGATTCAGAACTAATAGCAGTTAAAGTAGTTGTGTTGTTTTGACAAATGGTTGAATCGCCCGTTATGGTTATGGTTGGCGACGAAAAAGCAACCGTTTGACAAGTGCTCTCCGATTCATAAATCTGGTTATCATATAAATATGAAGCAGTTAAACAATAATTAAAATTGCCGATAGAGGCATTGTTATCAACAAAAAAAGTATCCGTTGTGACGCCAATAAGATTGTCGTTTTTGTAAATCGAATAATGATCCAATAATCCGTCATGTTCTTCTTCGTTAACAGTCAACCAAGTAAAAGTGGGTTGACAATCAGCTTTGGTGAAGTTGAACTGGGTAGGATGATTAAAATTCAATGTCTTTGTACAGCAAGCTTCATTGGATGCCGCCGACAAATCGTTCAGGAAGACGGTTTTCACTGTATAGCAATATGATTGATTGGGTTGTGCCGTTGAATCCGTGAACGCCGGTTCATAAACGGTTGCCAAAAATTCACCATTGCGATAGATGTTGTATTTTTCCGATAAAGTCACTTTGATGATAAAATTGGCATCAACACGAACATTAAATAGTCCGCCGACTTCGTAAAGCGATTGCCATCCTCCGCTATAATGGTTGGGCGTATGCACCATATCGCCTCTTCTATAGATGTGTGGTCCCTCATCCATTCCAAAAACCGAAACTGCACCTCCATTAGGATTAGTCACCTCATAGCCAAAAGTATAAAAAATAAACTCGGGTGTGATATAAAAATCGGATGAAAGATTTACCACTGTATGATGGCCTGTTCCTATAACAGAAAATGGTTGTTCATAGACTTTTCTAATATCATAATTACTCCAAGTGGTACAACGAAATATCTGCAACTTAAAAGTACACGAATCATTTGGATTATCGGCATATAAATCTACCGATTTCACCTTTCTTCCAACATGATTTTGAAAATTAAAATTGGAGGCATCAAAACGAGATCCTGCAAAAATAGGATAAACACCGCCAATACTTTTCCCTACAGTATCTACATCACTCGTATTCCACGACAAAATCGGCTGATTGAATGGCGAAACAGCCGGATCGTTCCATTGCAAACGAATAACAGAATTTTCCTGAACTGCTGTAAGTGATGTTGGTGGATCAGGTGTTTGAGCAGAAAGATCAACTGCACAAAAAACCATGATTATGAGTATAAAAAAAATTGCGTTATGAGCCCGTAAAAAACTTTTTATCATTGAAAATGAATTTTTTAATAAAATTTGCCAAAATCCTTTTTATTTTTTGGCGTGCAAAGATATAAAAGTTTCGGCTGATTATTGCAATTTATGATGCTATTAATTGTTCAGTTTATTAGTATCTTTTCAACGACATCACTTTGTGATAGCCCATTTTTATAAAAAGATGAAGTAGCGGTTTCAAGTTTTTGTGTGAGCACCTTAGTATAAACCATAATTATTTTAAAAAGAAAGACTAAATTTCTAACTTCGTGATTTTTGAGAATCTCTTTAAGCGAAGTTGAAAACTTTGCCGCCTTGTGACTTTTGTCTAAAATATTAGAGAAGTACGTAGTAAGAAAAAAACCACGAAATTTAATAATAAGAGTAAGCTATTATAAACCTCATATCAAAAAAAAGCATCCAACTTTCGCCGGATGCTCCATGTATGAAAAAAAATTGAATTATTTTTTTCCTAAAAGATAAAGTTTCACCGAGTTGTCGATGGTTTTCTCTTTGGCTTCGTTGCCATATTTTTCAACATCGGCAAGGTTACGCGGACCGTGGTTCAAGCACAAAGCTCCGTTCAAGCAGCCGCCATCACACGCCATCCCTTCAAAGAAGTTAGCAGTTGATTTATGCACTTTCAGTTTCAATAAGTTGGCTCTACATTCATCAATGCCGTTCATTGCCACCGGCACCACTCCTTCAACGCCCATCTCGGCTGCTACATCGGCAACGCCGCGAGCTACGCCGCCCGATTTTGCAAAAATACGTCCATAAAATGAAGCGTTATCCAAAATCGTATCTTCGCATTGCGTGGTGTCGATGTCGCGTGCATCCACAAAAGCCTGCAACTCTTCAAACGACATCACACTATCGATGGCTCCTTCAGCTTTTTCAAGTCGAAACTCCATCTTTTTTGAACTACACGGTCCAATGAAAATCACTTTGGCGGTCGGGTCGGAACGCTTTATCAACTTGGCAGTTTCCACCATCGGCGACACAGACGAAGAGATGTATGACACCATCTCGGGAAAGTTTTTCTCGACAAACATCACAAACGAAGGACAACATGAAGTGGTCATTAACCCCTTCTTTTTAAACTCTTTTGCCTCGTTATACAACGTAATATCAGCACCCAAAGCCGCTTCCACCACCTGATGGAAACCCAACTTTAAAATCGCTGTAACCACTTGCGAAACACGTCCATAACGGCACTGACTGACAATGGCAGGTGCAATCACCGCATACACTTTGTATTTGGTGTTGTTTTCTGATTTTCGCAAAATATCGATAATATCCAAAATCAACGATTTGTCGCACATAGCTCCAAACGGACATTTATACACACACGCACCACACGAAATACATTTTTCGTTGTCGATGACCGCTTTTTTATCTTCATTCATCGAAATGGCTTTCACCTTGCAACTGAGAATACAGGGACGATGTTGGGCAATAATGGCATGATAGGGACAAACCTCGGTACATTTTCCACATTCAATACACTTTTCTTTGTCGATGACCGACTTTTTATTGATAATAGTGATGGCTCCACGCGGACAAATTTCTTCGCAGTTGTGCTGAATGCACCCCCTACAAGCCG
>JAQUSR010000006.1 GCA_028710155.1 Bacteroidales bacterium
AGTTTTACTGAAAAATCAAAAAAGAAAATTTAGGGTTTTTTTGCCCCAAAAAAAGGTGTTGATGTCCCGAAAATTACCATACATTTGCACCCAAAAAAATCAGTATAAATTTTTTTAAATAAATAGTTATGACACAAAAACTTAGCTCAGCACAGCTGATGGAAATGGAAAGCCGTTACGGCGCACACAATTATCATCCGTTACCGGTGGTTTTAGCCAAAGGAAAAGGTGCAAAAGTATGGGATGTTGAAGGTAAAGAATATTACGACTTCTTGTCGGCTTATTCTGCCGTCAATCAAGGACATTGCCATCCGAAAATTATTGCAGCCATGAACGAACAAGCTCAAAAATTGACCTTGTCCTCTCGCGCTTTTTACAACGATTCTTTGGGCGTTTACGAAAAATTTGTTACCGAATATTTCGGTTACGACAAAGTTTGCCCGATGAACTCCGGTGCCGAAGCCGACGAAACCGCTCTGAAAATGGCTCGTCGTTGGGGTGTTGTAAAAAAAGGTATTCCTAATGATCAAGTGAAAATCATCTGCTGCGAAGGCAACTTCCACGGACGTACCATGACCATCATCTCCATGTCTAAGGACCCCGATTCGTATGCCAATTATGGTCCGCTTGCGCCGGGTTTCATCCGCATTCCATACAACGATGTTGATGCTTTACAAAAAGCGTTGGAAGCTGAAGGCGATAAAATTGCCGGATTTTTGGTAGAACCTATTCAAGGTGAAGCAGGCGTTTACGTTCCTGACGAAGGTTATTTGAAAAAATGCTACGATCTTTGTAAAAAACATAACGTTTTGTTCATTGCTGACGAAGTTCAATGCGGTATCGCTCGTACCGGAAAAATGTTGGCTTGCGACCACGAAGGCGTTCGTCCCGATATTTTGATCCTCGGAAAAGCCCTTTCAGGCGGCGTTTATCCTATCTCGGCTGCTTTGGCTGACGACGAAATTATGCTTTGCATCAAACCGGGTGAACACGGATCTACTTTCGGCGGCAATCCTATAGCTGCTCGCGTTGCTATCGCTGCTTTGGAAGTTATCAAAGAAGAAAATTTGATGGAACGTGCAGAAAAATTGGGCGAAATCTTCCGTACCGAAATTCGTAACATCAACTCACCGATGATTGAATTAGTTCGCGGTAAAGGTTTACTCAATGCTGTGATTATCAGACCGAAAGATGGAAAAGAAGCTTGGGATGTTTGTTTGAAAATGCGCGATTTAGGCGTTTTGGCAAAACCAACGCATCAACATATCATTCGTTTTGCTCCTCCGTTGGTAATCAGCGAAGAAGAATTAAGAGACGCTATCAGCATTATCAAAGAAGCTATTCTCTCTTTCGAATAGTTGCTTGATTTTCTCCATAAATAACCGTTGCAAATTTTGTAACGGTTTTTTTGTCATCAAAAATTTGTGTTAGTTGGATTTATCGAACAAAAAAACCGACAGCTAAAAAACTGTCGGTCATATTTTGTCATAAAGTTCAAGCGTTATTTTTTCACCACGCGCTCTGTTTTAATAAAATTATCGCCTTTTAAATTCAAGAAATAAATTCCGGCGGGTAACGATTTGAGAGAAATTTGAACATCTTTGTTGGTACTCATCGGCACATTCATCATTTGTTGTCCTAAAACATTCACCACTTCCAACGATTGAATAACATCTGAAACGGAAATTTGCAACCAATCAGCAGTGGGGTTGGGATAAATTTTAACATTAACATCATTTTGTTCGGTGATGCCGGTAAAATCAATGTTGTTAAATATTTCTTGATGAATATCAAAATAGTTGTTTCCGTCAATAAAGAATAACTCTTCGTTGCTTGCGGCATCGATAAGTTTGACATAACCGTCATACATACCGTCTCCATAAGAATCAAAAATTGTCCAAACAACACAAGTTTGTTCCGGAAGAGCTATTTCAAAGGTTTGAATGGAATTATTCGGAATGCTTTCACATTCGAAAATTATGTTTCCGTCACCATCTTCCATAGTAAATGAAAAATCTTCGGGATAATCGTCGGATTTTACCTCTACGATAACATTAGAAACCGGAATGTTATCGCCTCGATGTACTTCTACAGATCTTTCATTATTATCTAAATAAGTATCGCCTTCCAATACAATTTTGAAGGTGATGACAGCGGAATCACCTAAGTTGGAAACAGGGGCAAGTGTAACGATTTCAGCGTCATACAATGGTAAATTGCCCGAGTAAGCATATTCGGCAACAACCGCTCCGTTAACGATGGTTTGAATATTTGCTGCTGTCAGATTGCCACTTAAACTTAAGTTTTGAATTAGAATTTTTGGTTCTTTAAGTTCATAATCGCAATAAAGTAAATCGCCAACATATTGAAAAATAGAGGCGTCAATAGGTTCGGTAGCCAACGGACAATTGATGGCAAATTCGTTTAAATCTTGAGCCGTCATATAGGGATAATAATCGTTGGTGATTAATCTCGAAGGGCAAATAACTACAATATTCGGAACACCTTCCACATTGTATGCATCGCCAATGACGGTTCCAAAAAGCATAGGCGAAGTGTTTGTCGAATCAATCAAATCATCAATAGTCGGATATTCGACACCTTCTAACCAATCTCCCTGAGTATCCGGACCATTGCCCGACATCTCGTCCACACCCATTGTGGGTTCAATTTCGATTTGGAAGATCATCAATTGGTCGGTGCCGTCCGGACCGTATAACGACCATGCTTCTTCTAAAATTCCCTCTTCGTGATAGCCCCAACAAGGACTGCACCAAACAGTGAAGAAGTCGATAATCACTGTTTTTCCGGCGTTTAGATAATCTTGCAGATGGTGTTCAACGCCGTTGATGTCAGTAGCTACAAAATCGGGAGCAAGGCTGTTGTCCGGCAATTGAGAATAGGCGTTGAATGGAATAGCAAATAATAATGCTATTAATAATACGTAAAGTTTTTTCATAACGATACAATTTTGTTAATGATGATATTTGGTACAAAAGTAATTAAATTCATTAAAAAACATTTCTTTTAGCAGCTACAATTTTTGTCCATAAAAGGCAAGGTTTTTACGCCAAAATCCATTTCAAATATAAAAAGAGAAATGGCTTTCATTGGTTTTTACAACGCAATCTGGTCCAAAACATCTTTCACCAATCGATTAAAATCGACACCTTCGGGAAGCGGAGAATAGCCCAATAGAACGATAACCACCTCGTGCGAAGGAATGATGAAGATTTTTTGACCATCGTGTCCGCTACAATAATAAGCATCTTCGGGAATATCGGGAAATGTGTTGCTTTTATTTAGCCAGAAAAACGAACCGTATTGATTGTCGCTTGCCGATGCCGGAGTGATGGTATAATCGACCCATCCTTCCGGTAAAAGACGTTCGCCATTGATGCAACCATCGTTCAAATACAGCAATCCAAAACGGGCAAAGTCTTTGGTCGTTGCGTAAATATACGATGATCCGATAAAAGTGCCGGTTTCGTCTGTCTCAAAAATCGCATTTTCAAAACCCATTTTTTGAAAAAATTGTTGTTCTATAAAAGTGAAATAATCGTTATTGGAGGAAAATTTTTCTTTCATCAACGCACAAACAATGTTCGTCGAACCCGACGAGTAGTACCACTCGGTGCCGGGAGCCGCTTGTAACGGTTGCCGAATGGCATACGCCGCCATATCCGAAACGTCATGTAGCATCACATTTACATCCGATTTGTTGCCATAATCTTCGTTCCATTGCAAACCGCTTTGCATCTGCATCAAATCGTTGATGGTAATTAATTTGCGATCATCGTTTTGCCATTCGGCAATTCCCGTGGTAGCGTTTATATCCAACAAATGGTGTTGTGTCATCACGCCGGCAAGAGCGTTAGTAAAACTTTTTGCCATCGACCAACTGAGCAAACGTGTGTTTTGGTCAAAACCTGATTTATAATGTTCGACTACCGGAATATTTTTGTAAACCACCATGAATGAAAATGGAGTTCCGTGATATGATTGACTATCAATTAATTGAACTGCTATTTGTTGCAAAGCCTCACAATTTACATTGTCGAAAATCGTGTCCGGAATTTTGTCTCCCAAAGGAAAAACAACCGTATCTTTTCCAAAATTCAGCAATAGTGAAACCGGAAACGGTGTGTTTTTCAACAGTGTTTCATCGGCATCTTGCAAAATGACGGAGCCAAAACCTTCGCGATAAATGGCTTTTGACGATCCCCACAAAAATCGGCTGACTACGGTTTTATGCTCATAATCGATTTCGTTGTTGGTATATTGAATCGGGAAAAAATTCAAATCCAGATTTTCGACCGATTGGGCATCGCGACCCGAGATAAACACTGCCGAACAAAGGTTTTTGGCGGCATAGCCGGTAATCACATCCATTAAACCATTGACATAAATACATCCTGCAGCTAACGCCACCACGATGATGCCGGTAACCCATAAACCGATTTTTTTCATTTTTAGAATATTGATTCTGTTAATTATAAATTGACAATGGATTGTGTTCCGATTTTGATTCTTTCGATGGTTTCTTCTTTGCCAAAAAGATCCATCATTGTAGTTAAATCGGGACCGGAACTGCTGCCTACCATCAAAATACGCAAACTATTCATCACTTGTCCGACACTTAGTTCGTGTTCTTGAATATAGTTCATCAATGCATCATGAACGGTTTGATTTTTCCAATTGCTAATGTCGGTTAATAGTTGTACAATATTTTCCATGACTTGCGGTGTATCCTCTTTCCAACGTTTTTTGACCGATTGCGGATCGTAACTTTCGGGACGTTGAAACATGTAGCGACATTCAGTCCAAATTTCGTGGGTGAAATTAACGCGTTCTTTCATGACTGCTACCACCTTTTCCACATATTGAGCATCGGCTTCAACGCCATTTTCATGCAAGGTCAGCATGAGACTTTTTGCGATTTCGGCATTATCTTTTTGTTGCAAATATTTGTGGTTAAACCATTTTGCTTTTTCAACATTAAATTTGGCGCCCGATTTTCCGACCCGTTCCAATGAAAATTTCTCAATCAATTCTTCCATGGGGAAAATCTCTTGTTCGGTGCCGTCGTTCCAGCCTAAAAGTGCCAACATATTGATGAAGGCTTCCGGGAAATAGTCATCTTCGCGATAACCGCGTGCGGTTTCGCCTGTTTTCGGATCGACCCAGCGTAGCGGAAATACCGGAAAACCTAGCCGGTCGCCATCGCGTTTGCTCAGTTTTCCATTGCCATCGGGACGAAGCAACAGCGGTAAATGGGCAAATTGTGGAGCTTCCCATCCAAAAGCCTCATACAACATAATGTGCAACGGCATTGAAGGCAGCCACTCTTCGCCACGAATCACGTGCGAAATTTCCATCAAATGGTCGTCCACAATATTGGCAAGGTGATAAGTGGGCATTCCGTCTGATTTAAATAACACCTTGTCGTCCAACGTGTCGGTATTAACCGTAACTTGTCCGCGAATGATATCATGCATTTCAATAGTTTTGTTTTCCGGCATTTTGAAACGGATGACAAAATGTGAACCGGAATCCAACTTTTGTTGTACCTCTTCGGCAGAAAGATTCAGGGCGTTGTTCAACGTTTTGCGGGTAATGCTGTTGTAGATGAACGTTTGTTTGTTGGCTTCGCAACTTTTACGCATTTCGTCCAAGGCTTCAGGAGTATCAAATGCATAGTAAGCGTTACCGTTGTCAATCAGCATTTTAGCATATTTCCAATAGAGATCTTTTCGTTCCGATTGTTTGTAAGGAGCAAACGGACCGCCGATGTGAACGCCTTCGTCGAAGGGAATGTTCAACCAGTGAAAGGCTTCGATGATATATTTTTCGGCTCCCGGCACAAAACGTGTTTGGTCGGTATCTTCGATTCGAAGCAACATTTCTCCACCGTTTTTCTTGGCAAACAAATAGTTATATAATGCTGTGCGCACGCCTCCGATGTGCAAAGGACCGGTCGGACTGGGTGCAAAACGTACTCTTACTTTGTTCATTTTATTAAAATTTTTCAAGGTGCAAAGGTAATATTAATGGGTAAAAATTTTTTGTTTTGTTGAACTTTTGACGGTCAAAAAAACGGGATATTTTGGTCATATCAAAAAAATATTCGGTCATTTTTTAAAATTCAAAACGTGCGTATCTTCAATTAAATTCTAGGAATCAAAAATTTGTGCATCATACAAAATGAAGGTTCATCAAAAGATATGGTAAAAGTGCTAATTCACAACAAGTGTAAAAAAGAAGTTCGTTCGCCTTTATACAAAATTAGAACAATTGGTGTCAATTCTTTTCGGGAGTTGCTTTGCTGCTGACTTAACAATTAGAACAAATTGCTTCAACTTACGGGCAACGATTTCGTTGCAACAAAGGATGACAAAATATGGATTTTGATGACTAACTGATGGAATGATTTCCTCGGTTTTTGTTGATTTCGTTGAGTTTTTTTGTTTTTAATGGACAAACACATTACATTTGCACCTCAAATTTTGGTCAATCAAACCAACATGATATTTATTCTTACAAAAAAACCAACCCATCGTATCAAATATATCTTTAACTTGATATTCAAAGATATAGCTTGGAACGATGTTGCTTTTACCGCTGATTTGGAATCTTTCAGAAATTTTGAAGGCATCAAATTTTCTTATGGCATTCCTATTGAAAACGGCTGTTACTTTGCGGCAAATCCTTTGCTGTTCGATAAAGGCATTGATAGCGTTGATGTAAGAGTTTCCACATATCAAGATATAAAAGTGTTGTTTCCGGTGTTTGACCTTCGCTCGCAATTGCCTTTTGATGCCTTTGCTGCTATTTTTTACATGGTGTCTCGTTACGAAGAGTATTTGCCTTATAAACGAGATTGTTACGGTCGGTTTGAAGCCCAACAAAGTATAGCATTTCAGGAAGGATTTTTAGAAAAACCGGTAGTTCATTATTGGGCAAGGATGATTTTTGAAAAAATTCAACAATTTTATCCGGAATTTCAACCGGATGAGCCAAACTATAGTTTTCAGCCTACGTTGGATATTGATGCGGCCTATTCGTATTTGGGAAAAGGTTTTATTCGAACCACCGGAGCCTATCTTCGTTCCATTTGGAATAACGATTGGGCAGAAGTGAACGAGCGTACAAAAGTGTTGCTTCGCCGAAGAAAAGATCCTTTTGATACGTATGATTATATTTTAGATTTGCAAGAACGCTACAAAATTCGACATAAAATTTTTATTCTTTTTGCCGAGTACAACAAAAACGACAAAAATCTACCGATTTCTAATCCGCGTTTTCGAAGAATCATTCAACGCATGGCTGATTATTGCGATGTCGGCATTCACCCTTCCTATACTTCTAACGAACAAGAAGGGTTGTTGAAGCACGAAATCGAGAATTTATCAATGTTGTTAAAACAAGATATCACTGCTTCGCGGCAACATTTTTTGAAATTCACTTTTCCACACACGTTTCGAAAATTGATCGATTTAGACATTACGGACGATTACACTATGGGCTATTCCGAAAATATAGGTTTTCGTGCCGGTATTTGCATTCCGTTTCACTTTTTTGATGTTGATTTTGATATGGAAACCAACCTCAAAATTCATCCTTTTATGATGATGGACGTAACCGTGAAACAATATATGAATATTGCTGATGAACAAGTAGTGGAACGCATTAAACCGATGATTGACGAAGTTAAAAAAGTGCATGGAACGTTCATGACTTTAGTGCATAATCAAACTTTTGCTACGAATAGTATTTGGGGTAATTGGCGTGAAATTTATGAACAAATCATCGAATATGCCAAATAATAAACGTCTTGTTTTATTCACCATCGTTCATGAACATTCAATATAAAACACAGTCGGAAATAGATGTTGAGCAATGGAATCACTGCATTCAACAGGCTTACAATGGAAGAGTGTATGCGTTTTCGTGGTATTTAGATGCTGTTTGTGAACAATGGGATGCGCTGATCATAGATGATTATCAAGCCGTTTTTCCTATTCCATTTAAAAAACGAATGGGATTTTTTGTCGTTTATCAACCATTTTTTATCCAACAATTAGGAATTTTTTCGCTTCTGCCATTGTCATCAACAGCACAAGAAGCAATTTTGCATGCCATACCGAAAAAATTTAAAATAGGTCGTTTACAATTAAATAGTTGTAACACCATTACTGATACAACCTTCAAAACCCGACAAAATATTAATTGCTTATTGAATTTGGAAAATAACTATCACGCCTTGTATTCCGAATATTCTACTAACGTTAAACGACATTTGAAAAAAGCCAAAAATAATCGGTTAACTTGTCGGATTTCAGATAGCTGTGATCCTGCTATTCAAATGTTTCAACAACACAAGGCGCCTACTTTACCTCCGTTATCCGACCAACTTTATCCAACATTGCAACATCTTTTTGAAGTTTTACAACAACATCAATCTGTTACGGTTTACGATGCTTATACCAATGATAATCAACGGTGTGCATCTGTTATTTTGGTGCATGATATTCGGTGTTTGGTTTATCTGTTTTCGGGATGTACGCCGGAAGCCTACCAAAACGGAGCACAGTTTTTTCTCATCGATCACATTATTCAACAATATGCTGAACAATCATTATATTTTGATTTTGAGGGATCTAATGACGCCAATTTAGCTCGATTTTATCAAAGTTTCGGTGCCGAAAAGTGTTACTATCCGGTAATGTTTTTTGAAAATATGTTTTACCCGATGGTAAAAATCCTTCAAAAACTGCATAAAATTTAAAATAAATTGTATTTTTGACAAAAAATTAAATAATGAATATTATAGATTTAGGGAAGCAAAATGGAATTGTAAATCAATACATTGCAGAGATGCGTCATGCCGAAATTCAAAAAGATTCTTGGCGTTTTCGGAAAAACTTGGAACGTTTGGGCTGGTGTTTCGGATACGAAATCAGTAAAAAGCTACAATATGAGGACTTCGTTGTTGAAACACCTTTGGGTGAAAAAGAGGTGCCGATGCTCTCCGAACAAGTGGTTTTAGGAACGGTACTTCGTGCCGGTTTGCCTTTACATCAAGGACTTTTAGATATTTTCGATCATGCCGGCAACGCTTTTATTTCGGCTTATAGAAAATATCACAAAGACTACTCGTTTGAGATTTTCAACGGCTATGTAACCTGTCCGCCATTAGACGATAAGGTGCTGATTTTAGCAGATCCTATGTTAGCCACCGGCGCCTCTATGGAGGTGGCTTACAACTCGTTGTTAGAGTACGGAAAACCAAAACATACTCATATTGTAGTTGTCGTTGCCAGCACTGAAGGCGTAGAGCTAATTCAAAAAAAATTAGGTAAAATGCCCGTTACATTATGGTATGCCGCCATGGATGAAGAATTATCTGCCAAAGGTTACATTATTCCCGGATTAGGGGATGCCGGTGATTTAGCTTTTGGAGAAAAACAATAATCTATTTTATTGCTTATGTCAAACACATCTTCTCAAAAACCAACCTTAATTCTGCCTTTCAAGAACTATGTGTTTATGATTGTCGGATTGGTGATTTTCACCTTTGGCTATTCTGCCTTTATGCTGCCCAACAAACTAACAGGCGGCGGTGTTGCAGGTATCGCCTCTGTCTTGTATTTTGGAACCGGTCTTTCTGTCGGACTTTCTAATTTTATCTTGAACGGAATATTGGTGCTTATTTCGTTGAAAACATTGGGCAAACGTTTTGCGGTGAATACTGTTTTTTGTACCGCCATCAGCTCGGTGCTGTTTTATGTTTTTCAAGATATTTTCACGGCTCCGTTAGTGGTTAACGATTTGTTTCTCAATTCTATTCTTGGAGCAGCCATTTCAGCTATCGGTGTTGGAATTACTATCTCTTATGGGGGAAATACCGGCGGCACCGACATCATTATTTTGATGATTTTGAAATACAAAAACATTCCTTACGGACGCATCTCCATGTATATCAATGTGGCTATTATCGCCTCTTCTTATTTGGTGGTTCATGATATTCAAACGTTGATTTACTGTTATGTTTATATGTTTGCCTATTCGTATGTGTCGGATATGGTGATGGATGGCTATCGAAAAACCTATCAAATTATGATTTTTTCTAACAAAAGTGAAGCTATTGCCGCGCGCATATCCGGAGAGGTAAAACGGGGTATCACCATTTTAAAAGCAGCCGGTTGGTATTCAAAACAAGACAAAGATGTTTTATTGGTTTTGGCACATCGAACAGATAAACAAGATATTATGCAAATCATCAAACAAGAGGATCCGGATGCATTTATCTCTATCGCCAACGTTCAAGCTGTTTTTGGTGTCAATTTTGATGAACTGAAAAAAATTTAAAATTGCCGATTGTTGACAACGACTTCTTTTTGTAGATATGAATACCAAGTATTGATGTCTACAATAGTCTTTATGAAAATACGTTTCTTTGCTATATGATTTTAAAAGGAATAAAACCAAAGATTTGGCTTTATGAATAACTCAAAAAAATCATTGTATAATTACTATGTTTTTAACTATTTGGTAAGACAAAATAATTACTTAACGAAATCCATCTTTTTTCGATCTAACATTGGCTTCTTGGAAATAATGATTTCAAATTACAGTATTTTGTCTATCATTAAAATTTTTCATCAATCAATACTGATATGCTTTCGTTTCAACCTATTTCCATCGAAGATAGAAGCATTTTTATAAAATATTTCTCTCTGCGTCAAACACAAAACTGCGATTACAACTTTTCCAATATTTTTTCGTGGCGGGATTTTTATCAAACAGAATGGTGTCTTTCAGACGGATTTTTATTGATTCGGTTTCAAATCAACGGCAAAAAAAACACGGGTTACATGGAACCTTTGGGCAACGGCAATTTATCTGCCATTTTGCGGCAATTGCAAGAAGACGCCCACCAACACCAACAGCCGTTGCGGTTTTTTACTTTATCCGAGCAGTTTGTTAAAAAATTGGAAACCACCGATTTTTACCGAAAAATGTATCTCTATTCCAATCGAAATTTCTTCGATTATCTTTATTCTACGCACGATTTAGCTACTTTGAGGGGAAAGAAACTGCAAGCCAAACGCAATCACATACATCAATTTCAACATGCCTATCCGGATTATCGCTGGGAATCGTTGCGACCGTCGTTGTTGGACGATGCTTTACAAATATTGCTGCAATGGGAAAATACTGAAGCGCCAACGCCACAAATTATGAGCGAAAAGGCAATGATTATCACTGCTTTACAACATTTTGAAACCTTGCAATTGCGTGGTGGTATTTTATATGTTGAACAACAACCGGTAGCGTTTACGTTTGGGTCTGAATTACGGAACGATACCTTTTGTTGTCATGTTGAAAAAGCGGATGTGCGTTACGAAGGAGCATTTGCTATGATCAACTATTTATTTGCCAATGATTTATATTCACGATATGCTTTCATTAATCGGGAAGAAGATTTAGGATTGGAAAATTTGAGAAAAGCTAAGCAATCGTATCATCCGGTAATGATGGAAGAAAAAATGGAAGCTATCGAAATCAACAGTATTGATTATCAAATCATGTCGTTATGGAAAAGTTGTTTTGATGATGAAGATTGCTACATTGCTGCCTATTTGCACAACTATTTTAATCGACAACACGCGATACTTTTGCACCACGAAAAGTCATTGATAGGAATGTTTCATCCGCATATTTTCAATACGGTGTTAGGGCGTGTGGGCTATCTGTTTGCCTTGGCGGTACAGCCCGACCAACAACACCGCGGCTTGGGTTCACAAATCATTCAACAAGCATTATTACAACAATCCGAATCATTGTTTTTGACTACATTGATCACCTATTCAGAGTCGTTGGTTTCTTATTATCAGCGTTTTGGATTTGCCGACATACACCAAAACACTTGCCGAATGAAAACGGCTGATGGTTTTGATTTTGGTATTGATGATGCCGAAAACATTCATTTTTTATATCGAATTGTTTCGGTGCAAAAATATTTACAAATCTATGCCGCGCATCATCCCGATTGTTCTGAACAACATTGCGTTCACGATGAAGTTATTGAAAGTAACAACGGATCGTTTATCATGAATAACGGAAAAGTTACTTTTTCTAAGGAGGTATCATCTAGTGCTTTGAATATGGAACAAATATTTTTATTATTTCCGTTGACGGTGAACGAAATGGTTTTTTTGGAATAAAAAATATCCCGATAAATTTATCGGGATATAGTATTTTTACATCAACGTTAGTAAACAATGCTAACGGCTTTTATTTTTCGATAGCTGCTACGCCCGGAAGTTCTTTTCCTTCAATGAATTCCAACATGGCACCACCACCGGTCGAAATGTAGCTTACTTGATCTTTCATATTGTATTTGTTGATGGCTGCAATGCTGTCGCCGCCGCCGATGAGTGAGAAAGCTCCTTTTTGAGTTGCCCGTGCAATGGCTTCTGCCACTTTTTTAGTACCGTTTTCAAAACTGCTCATTTCAAAAACGCCCATCGGTCCGTTCCATAAAATCAGTTTGGAACTTTCAATGACTGTCGAAAACGATTGAATAGTTTGTTCGCTGATATCCAAACCCATCCATCCGTCCGGAATAGTGTCGGCTGCGGCTGTTTTTTGATGGGCTTCGTTATCAAATTTATCGGCAATGACCACATCTGTCGGAAGGTAAATTTTCACCCCTTTGTCAGCAGCTTTTTTCAACGTTTCTTTGGCGAGGTCGATAAAATCGTCTTCTACCAACGAATTGCCCACGTTGCCACCCATGGCTTTGATGAAAGTGAACATCATGCCGCCGCCAATAATCATATTATCGACTTTATTTAACAGATTTTCAACAATTTGAATTTTGCTCGATACCTTTGCGCCTCCGATGATAGCGGTGAAAGGATGATCGTTTCCGGTAAGCACTTTTCCAATGTTTTTCACTTCGTTTGCCATAATGTAACCAAACATCTTGTGTTGAGCATCAAAGCAATCGGCGATGAGTGCGGTGGAAGCGTGAGCGCGGTGTGCCGTTCCGAAAGCATCGTTGACATACACATCGGCATAGCTTGCCAACCGTTTGGTAAACGATTTTTGTTGCTCTTTCAACGCTTTTTTAGCAACTGCTTTTTCTTCGTCGGTGGCGTCGTCGCCCAAACGTGGTTTGCCCTCTTCTTCGGCATAGAAACGAAGGTTTTCGAGCAATAGAATTTCACCGGCTTTCAACGCTTTGGCTTGGTTTTCGGCATCTTCGCTCATGCAGTCGTCTGCAAATTTTATGGTTTGTCCGAAAATTTGGTTCAGATACGGCAACAAAGGTTTCAATGAATATTTGGGATCCGGATTTTTCTTGGGACGACCCAAATGCGACATCAAAACAACGCTTCCGCCATCGTTTAAAATCTTTTTAATGGTGGGAACGGCTGCATCGATACGTGTGGTATCAGTAATTTTTTGATTTTCATCCAATGGTACATTAAAATCAACGCGGATGATGGCTCGTTTGCCATTGAAATTGAATCCGTCTATGGTCTTCATATTGTTGTGAATTAAATGATTTTTTAAGATTTTCCGCAGCAATGTTTGTATTTTTTGCCGCTTCCGCACGGACAAGGATCGTTTCTTCCAACGGTTTTTTCGACATGCACAGGCGTTGCCTGACGCTGTCCTTGTTGGGTATCGCTGTGAGCTTGCGAAAGCATATCTTTTCGCTCGGCTTTTGTTTGTGCTTTATTCATCTGACGCATTCTTGCTTCTTGAATTTCTTGGTCGTCTCGTTGAGGCAACTCGCAACGAAGCAAAAATGTAGCAATCTCTTTATTAACGGTTTGCACCATCTTACGGAACAATTCAAACGATTCAAACTTATAAATCAACAACGGGTCTTTTTGTTCGTAAGTGGCATTTTGAACCGATTGTTTCAAATCGTCCATCTCGCGTAAATGCTCTTTCCACGCATTATCGATAACGGCTAACGAAACACCTTTTTCAACAACAATCGGCACCTCCATCTTATTTTCGGCTGTTTTGGCAAGGTTGGCAATAATCGGATAACGTCTTTTGCCGTCTTCCAACGGTATCAAAATGTTTTCGTATTGTTTTTGTGTTTCAAAAACATTTTTCACAACGGGATAAACAGTATCGGCAGTCTTCACACGTTTTTCTAAATAACGGTTATAGACGGTTTCAAACAACTTTTCAGCTAAAGATTCTATTTTTCCGTCACGAAATTCATCTTCGGTAAACGGACTCGGCATTGCCATCACGCGATACAATTCCACTTCAAAAGCATCGTAGTCGCCGGATTTTTGATTGTCTTCTACAATGTTTTCGCACACGTCGTAAATCATGTTTTGAATATCCAATCCCAAACGTTCGCCAAACAATGCGTGCTGACGGCGTTTGTAAATTACATCGCGTTGCGAGTTCATCACATCATCGTATTCCAACAAACGTTTACGAATACCGAAGTTGTTCTCTTCCACCTTCTTCTGGGCGCGTTCAATCGATTTGGTAATCATCGAATGTTGAATCACTTCACCATCTTTCAGTCCCATTTTATCCATGATGCCTGCAATACGTCCCGAGCCGAACATACGCATCAAATCGTCTTCCAACGAAACAAAGAATTGCGAACTTCCCGGATCGCCCTGACGTCCGGCACGTCCACGCAACTGCCTATCCACACGACGCGAATCGTGTCGCTCAGTTCCCAAAATGGCCAAACCGCCTGCCTCTTTCACACCGAGACCCAATTTGATATCGGTTCCACGACCTGCCATATTGGTAGCAATCGTAATCACTCCCGGCTGACCGGCTTCAGCTACGATTTCGGCTTCTTTTTGGTGTAACTTTGCGTTTAATACATTATGTTTTAATCCTTTACGTGTCAACATTCGGCTCAACAACTCGGAAGTTTCAACGGAAGTAGTACCCACCAAAACCGGTCGTTTTTGTTGAATCAACGATTCAATTTCAGCAATCACGGCGTTGAATTTTTCGCGAGCGGTTTTATACACCAAATCTTCCATATCTTTCCGTATCACAGGACGATTCGTAGGAATGACCACCACATCCAATTTGTAGATATCCCAAAATTCGCCGGCTTCCGTTTCGGCGGTTCCGGTCATACCTGCCAACTTGTTGTACATCCTGAAATAGTTTTGCAACGTAATGGTGGCGTAGGTTTGCGTGGCGGCTTCCACTTTCACATTCTCTTTGGCTTCCAACGCTTGGTGCAAACCATCAGAATAGCGGCGGCCTTCCATAATACGACCGGTTTGTTCATCCACAATTTTAATTTTATTGTCGATGATGACATACTCGACATCGCGTTCAAACATCGTATAGGCTTTCAGCAACTGATTGACACTGTGCAAACGTTCCGATTTAATAGCAAAATCGTCCATCAACTCGGTTTTTTTCTGAATCTTTTCAGTTTCGGTGATGGCTTCTTTTTCAATATCGGCGATTCTGGCACCCACATCCGGAATTTGATAAAAGTTGGGGTCGCCCTGCAACTCGTTGACGAAGGCGATACCTTTGTCGGTTAAATCGATGGTGTTTTGTTTCTCTTCGATCACAAAATACAATTCTTGATCAATAAGATACATATTTTGTTGTTGATTTTGCAGATAGTAGTTTTCGGTTTCCTGCATCAACGATTTGATACCTTGTTCGCTCAAAAATTTGATCAACGCTTTGTTTTTAGGCAAACCGCGATAGGCTCTGAACAACAATTCTGCACCGCGTTTTTGGTCTTCTTTGCTGACGTTGCCGTCTTTAAGAATTTGTTTCGATTCGGCTAAGATTTTTGTAACCAACGTTTTTTGAGTGTTATACAACGTCTCCACCAAAGGTTTGAAGGCATCAAACTCTTGCTCATCGCCTTTGGCTGTGGGACCGGAGATGATCAATGGTGTTCGGGCATCGTCAATCAAAACAGAGTCCACCTCATCCACGATGGCGTAGTTGAGCGGACGTTGAACCATTTCGTCGGGGTCGCTGGTCATGTTATCACGCAAATAGTCGAAACCAAATTCATTGTTAGTTCCGTAGGTGATATCTGCCAAATAAGCGTTTCGCCGTTCGGCACTGTTGGGTTTGTGTTTATCGATGCAGTCGGTTTTCAAACCGTGAAATTGATATAACATACCCATCCATTCCGAGTCACGTTTTGCCAAATAATCGTTGACGGTTACTACGTGAACACCTTTCCCCGGCAGTGCATTCAGATAGACCGACAAAGTGGCTACCAACGTTTTACCTTCACCGGTTGCCATTTCGGCGATGTTGCCTTTGTGACCTTTCAAGCCCGAAGTAGTGGCACCGTGCAGCACTACGCCGCCCATTAACTGCACATCGTAGTGAACCATATTCCACAAAATGCGCGATCCGCCGGCAATCCATGAGTTGTGATACAAGGCTTTATCGCCATTGATGACTACATCTTCGCAATGAGCCGCTAACGATTTGTCCATCTCGGTTGCTGTAACTTCCGTCCATTCGTTTTCGGTAAAACGACGAGCGGTTTCTTTCATCACAGCAAAGGCTTCGGGCAAAATTCCGAGCAAAACTTCTTGCGTTTTATCGTAACTATCTTTTTCGAGTTTATCAATTTTATGCCAGATTTTTTCGCGATCTAAGGCTTCATCATAATTACTCAACGATGCTTTTAGTGTAGCAATTTCCTCCTCTTCGGCAGCGATGCCGTCAGCAATTTTTTGTTTAAATTCTAATGTTTTTGCTCGCAATGCATCATTGGATAATGCTTTAATAGCGGGATATACAGCAGTGATTTTTTCGACATAAGGTTGAAGCGCCTTTACGTCTCGGTCTGATTTTGTGCCAAATAGCGACTTAAAAAAATTAGCCATTTTGTTCGATTTTTCTTTTTTGAATTAGGGTTGCAAAGATACAATAAATCCGAGTAGATAATATTCTGATGTTTTATTTCAGCATCAAATATTTATAAAAATTTGCGGGTAGGGTTTATCAAATATCAAGCCGTTTTTTTTGAATACAGAATCATCACACCCTCTTGCTTATCCGTTGATTGTTTTTCACGCAACCGCTTTTTTTGTAATGCATCATTTTAAGCGGTAAAATCGGTTTTTTCTTTCAAAAACCAAATTTAATTTCATATAGTAATAATGTAATTTGCTGTATAATAAATATTTATAAAGTTAAACAACCTGTTTTAAACCAAGCGTAAAAGAATTAACTTTGCAAAAAATTTCAAGTCATGCATACTGCAAAATATATTTTCGTTACGGGCGGTGTTAGCTCTTCGTTAGGCAAAGGAATTATTTCGGCTTCGTTGGGTCGGTTATTATTAGCAAGAGGTTTTACTGTAACCGTTTTAAAATTGGATCCCTACATCAACGTTGATCCCGGAACTTTAAATCCTTACGAACATGGCGAATGTTTTGTAACGGAAGATGGTGCTGAAACTGACCTTGATTTGGGGCATTACGAACGGTTTTTGAACATTCATACATCGCAAGCCAATAATGTAACCACCGGTCGCATCTATCAAAATGTGATTAACAAAGAGCGTCACGGCGATTATTTAGGCACCACTGTTCAAGTAATTCCACATATCACCGATGAGATAAAATATCATGTTAAACTATTGGGTAACAGTGGGAAATATGATTTTGTCATTGTAGAAATCGGCGGCACTGTGGGCGATATCGAATCGTTGCCTTTTATTGAATCATTACGACAATTGCGTTGGGAATTGGGCAATAGCTGCATTTCGGTTCATTTAACATTTTTGCCCTATTTGGCTGCTGCCGGCGAATTAAAAACAAAACCGACACAACATTCTGTCAAAGCACTTCAAGAATATGGTGTACAACCTGATATCATTGTTTGCCGGACTAGTCACCACATGTCGGTGGGCATGCGTCAAAAAATATCATTATTTTGTAACGTTCCTCCAACAGCGGTTATTGAATGTATGGACGCACAATCCATTTACGATGTACCTATTGCCATGATGGAAGAGGGTTTAGATCGCGAAGTATTGCGTAAAGCCAATATTCTGTCTGATCAAACGCTTGATTTATCGGCATGGAATAATTTCCTCAAACACTTGAAAAATCCATCCAAAACGATAGATGTGGCTTTAGTCGGAAAATATGTTGAGTTGAAAGATGCCTATAAATCTATTCACGAGGCATTTGTGCACGCCGGCGTTGCCAATGAATGCAAAGTCAATGTAAAAATTATTCATGCTGAAAAAGTTACAAAAGCAACAGTTGCAGAATTGTTGGGCAAAATGCATGGTGTTTTGGTGGCTCCGGGCTTTGGCAATCGCGGCATCGAAGGAAAAATTGAAGCCATACGTTATGTGCGCGAAAACAAAATTCCGTTTTTCGGCATCTGCTTAGGAATGCAATGTGCTGTCATTGAATTTGCCCGTCATGTATTAGGCTATGCCGATGCACATTCTTCCGAATTTGACATCGAAACCAAAAATCCGGTCATCGACATTATGGAAGAACAAAAGAAAATTTCCGGAATGGGCGGTACGATGCGTTTAGGGGCTTATCCCTGCCGTTTGGAAAAAACAGCTAAATCGTTCGAAACTTATAAAACACAAGATATTTCGGAACGTCATCGCCATCGCTATGAGTTCAACAACAAATATTTAGGAGAATTTGAAAAAGCGGGTATGATGGTTGGCGGAATGAATCCGAAAGAAAAATTGGTCGAAATCATTGAGCTGAAAAATCATCCCTATTTTGTAGGCGTTCAATTTCATCCGGAATACAAAAGCACTGTGGTTGAACCGCATCCGTTGTTTGTACGTTTCATCAAAGAAGCGCTCTTACATCAAGAAAATGTAAAATAATATTTTTCTCACGACACATTAATTTTCAGTTGATGGAGTCGTTTAAAAACGCTATCAAATTATCAAAATCATGAAACATCTGTTCTCTTTAAAGCTATTTATTGCATCTGTTTTACTATTATCAACACTTTTTGTCTCTGCTCAAAAAGACAAAAAAAGTCGCGTTTCCATTGCCATTGGTCCGGCAATTCCTATGGGCGATATAAAAAACAATCATTTAGACAGCTCAATATTAATGAATGGATTTGCAAAAACCGGTTTTCACTTCAACGTGGCTTATACGTACAATTTTGCCAATAATTTCGGCATCACGGCTGCCTTTTTCGGCAATGTCAATCCGGTGAATATGGATCAATATCGGTCGGAATATCAAAGATATGTCAAAGATAATTATCCAATATTCGATAATGATGATATTACTTTTACCAACGACAATGATAAAGGCAGTTGGACCACCGGCGGTTTACTTATCGGGCCCAACATCAATTTCTATTTGGTACGTCATTTTTATTTAGAAATAAGAGGGTTAATCGGGCTTGGCTTGGGCTATTCTCCGGAAGTTCACAACACATTGATGTTCCAAGATTTAACGTACAGTTATCAACAACAATCCGCCCACACCGAATCGTTTGCATGGAATGTGGGTGCCGGATTTAATTATCGGTTCGACCGCTTATTTATTCGGCTTAATGTTGATTATTTGAGTAATAATTTGAAATTTACGAATTTAAATATAAAATATCCCGTTTTTGACACAGAACAAACCACGGAAAATATACCTACTCAAATGGAAATCATTAATCAACAATTGCAGATTTCTGCCGGTGTCGGTATTTGTTTCTAAAAGTCAGTAGTATGAAACCCGTTTCCAATACTTTTTTTTGTCGGGCAGATGTAGTTGCTATTGCTCGTGAAATGATTGGTATGGAAATATTTACAAACATTAATCAACAAAAAGTCGGTGGCATTATTACCGAAACGGAAGCCTATTCCGGCGAAACCGACCACGCTTCACATGCCTTTGGCGGACGGCGAACACCTCGAACCGAAATCATGTATCATCAAGGGGGAACATTGTATGTTTATTTATGCTATGGAATTCATTCTCTGTTGAATATTGTTACTAACAATATGGGTATTCCGCATGCCGTTTTAATTCGTGGCATCGAACCCGTTTGCGGAGAATTGTTGATGCTACAACGGTTGAAAAAAGAAAAACGGACCAATAAAACGTTTTACGGACCCGGAAATGTCGCCAAAGCATTAGGGATTCATTATTCACAATCGGGTATGTTGTTAGAAAAAAACAATTCTGATTTTTCCGTTTGGATAGAGCCAAGAAAAAATCAAATTGACGACGACGATATTGTTGCAGCACCACGCATCGGAGTCGATTATGCAGGAGAAGATGCGATGTTGCCATGGAGATTTACCCGAAAAACTTCTTTATAACTTTATATAAAACCTTTTCATAATAATTTAAACCTATGAATAACGAACAATATCTTCAACAAGTAAAAGAATCAGCCACATGGATTCGCAACAAAATCGGCGGCGAAGTAACAACAGCCATCATTTTGGGCAGTGGCTTGGGTGATTTGGCGTATGACATTGACCCTATTTGCGATATTCCTTATCAAGAAATACCAAATTTCCCGAAAAGCACAGCTCCCGGTCATCACGGACATTTGATTTACGGCACCTTGGGCAAAAAACCGGTGCTGGCAATGCAAGGGCGTTTTCACTTTTACGAAGGTTACGAAATGTGTCAAGTGGTTTTTCCCGTTCGTGTTTTCAAATATTTGGGAATTACTCATTTAATCGTTTCCAACGCCGCCGGTGGAATCAACACCGACTATCGCATTGGCGATTTGATGATCATAAAAGACCATATCAACTTGATGCCCAATCCGTTGTTGGGAAAAAATATCGAAGAGTTGGGTGAGCGGTTTACCGATATGACTCGCGCTTACGACCGATCAATGATTCAAATGGCGGATAAAATTGCGCAACAACTGAACATTCCGTTACAACACGGCGTGTATGTGGGTAGCACCGGTCCAACTTTTGAAACTCCGGCAGAATATAACTATTTTCGCACCATCGGTGGTGATGCCTGCGGAATGTCGACTGTTCCTGAAGTGATTGCAGCGCGCCATTGCGGAATCAATGTTTTTGGAATGTCGGTCATTACCAACGAAGGTTTCAACTTTGCCGACGATTTTAAAAACGACGGGCAAGATGTTATTGTAGTAGCCAAAGAAGCCGGAAAAAAGATGATTCGCATTGTGAAAGCGATGATTGAAACGATGTAATTTACATCATCCTATAATAATTTTTATAAACATGAAATCCATTTCTAACGCCGTTTTGATTGGAGCCGGAAATGTAGCTTGGAATTTAGGCATTGCTTTGCAGAAAGTCGGTATCCGCTTTGTAGGCGTGTGCAACCGCTCCAAAGATCATGGAGAGCCATTGGCACAACAACTGCAAGCACCGTTTTTTGAAGATATTCGTCAAGTGCCTGCCAATGCTGATATTTACTTATTGGCTTTGTCTGATTCGGCAATTGAAAGTGTTTCAGAACAACTTCCTGAAAATGAAGGTATTGTTGTTCATCATTCCGGTTCAATGTCGATAGATTCGTTGGCCAAAAAACACAAAAGGCACGGCGTGTTCTACTGTTTGCAGACCTTTAAAAAAGAGGCGCCCATCGATTTTTCTCAGTTGCCGATCATGTTGCAAGCCACATCGGACAGCGATTTGGAATTATTGAAAAATTTAGCCTTGCAACTTTCGCCTAATGTTCGAGAAACCTCCGATTTGGAACGTTCCAACCTACATGTGGCAGCCGTTTTTGCTTGCAATTTTTCCAACTATCTGTATGCTGTTGCTTATCAATTTGCAAAAGACAACAATATGGATTTCAATTTGTTAGTTCCATTAATTCAAAAAACGGCGATGCAAATTTCGGGCGATAGCGATCCGTTTCTCAAACAAACAGGACCTGCTGCTCGTTGCGATATGGCAGTAATTGAAAAACACCTTGGCATGCTACAAAATGATCCGAAAAAACAGGCGTTGTATCGGTATTTAACTGAATGTATTTTAAATCATTACAAAAATTAGATCTTAATTTTATGAAAAATTATAAAGAAAAATTAGCACAAATCACCACTTTGATTTTTGATTACGATGGCGTAATGACAGATGCGTGTGTTTGGGCTTTACCTAGTGGCGAGATGTTGCGGAGATCGAATGTTCGTGATGGCTATGCGTTGCAACTTGCCGTCAAGATGGGTTATCACGTGGTGGTGCTTTCGGGCGGTCGTGGCGAGGGCATCGAAAGACGCTTGGAGACGCTACACATTCCGCATATCTACACCGGCGTATGCGACAAAGTGGCTACTTTTCAAGAGTTTCTCACGAGTTTCAAAATTTCGCCCGAAGAATGTCTTTTTATGGGAGACGATATTCCGGATTTTCCGGTGATGCAGTTAGTGGCGTTGGCATGCTGTCCGGCAGATGCTGTACAGGAAATCAAAGATGCGGCACATTACATTTCGCATCAGAAAGGCGGCGAAGGGTGTGTGCGCGATGTTATAGAGCAGGTGATGAAGGCGCAGGGACGTTGGATGATGGATCGCGATGCTCATTTGTGGTAAAAAATGAATCAAAAAACTAAAATAATAACACCCAAAACAAAATATTATGGAAATCAACAACGATTTAAAATTAGCTGTCATTATTGATGCCGAAAATGTTCCTAACAGCAATGTCAAAGGGCTGATGGAGGAAATTGCAAAATACGGTACACCAACATTTAAAAGAATTTATGGCGATTGGACCAAACCCAATATCGTAGGATGGAAAACAGTGTTGCTCGAAAATGCCATCACGCCCATTCAACAATATAGTTACACTACCGGAAAAAATTCGTCTGATTCGGCGATGATTATTGATGCTATGGACATTTTATATACCGGAAAAGTGGATGGTTTTTGTATTGTATCCAGCGACAGCGATTTCACAAAATTAGCCATTCGTTTACGCGAATCGGGTATGAAAGTTTTCGGTTTTGGTGAACAAAAAACCCCGCAACCCTTTATCGCTGCCTGTGATAAATTTATCTATTTAGAGATTTTAAAAACCGAAGATATTGTAAAATCTTTGGAAGAAGTTGAACCCGTTGCCAAAAAACATTTTCTGTTACATCAAGTGGATAATCGAACTATTACATTGATTACCACATCTGTTAACGATGTTGCCGATGAAGACGGATGGGCTTTTTTGGGCGATATCGGTAATCTGCTTATCAAGAAAAAACCCGATTTCGATCCACGAAACTACGGTTTTGATAAACTGACGCCATTGGTTAAATCGTTGAAAAAGAATTTTGAAATTGAAGAGCGAGTAACAGAAAACGCCAAAATTAAACATGTGTTTGTAAGAACAAAAAACAATAAGTCGAAAACAAACGCCAATAAAAAACGAAAAGCCGGTCCTCAATAAAATTGTCAATTGCGCTGTTTACGTTTTTTCAAACTTAAAAAATGAATATTCAAATCATTAATATCGGAGATGAATTGCTGATTGGACAAGTCATCAACAGCAATGCCGCTTTTATGAGCCAACAATTGTTGCAAAAAGGATTTTTTGTTGAAAAAACTATTGTCATTGGCGATAACGCCAAAGACATTCGACAAGCCATTGAAGAATCGTTTCAAAGTGTGGATATTGTGATTTTAACGGGCGGATTGGGACCTACCAAAGACGACATCACCAAAAAAGTCATTGTCGATTATTTTCAAACAGAATTAGTGATAGATACACCCACGTTGAATTTTATCTCGCAATTGCTGAAAAGCAGAAATGTTCCCATGAGCGACATTAATCGCCAACAGGCTGCTGTTCCCAAAAACGGTGTTGTGATTCCCAATATTTTAGGCACCGCTCCCGGAATTTGGATAGAACAACAGCAGAAAGTATTGATTGCCTTACCCGGAGTTCCTTTTGAGATGGAGCAATTGATGACTGCAGAAATCATTCCTCGATTGGAACAGAAATTTCATTCAACCGAACATTATCTTTGTAAAGTAATTCAACTCACAGGCATTGGTGAGAGCACGCTTTCCGATTTATTGGAATCTTGGGAATTACAGTTGCCTTCTCATATTTCGTTAGCATATCTGCCGCAACCCGGACTCATTCGTTTACGATTGACAGGATGTAGCCAAAATGCAACCCGGTTGGAATTGGAAATGAACAATGAAACGGCAAAATTATCTCGCATTGCAGCTCCTTATATCGTTGCCTTCAACGATGATCCGTTAGAAAAAATCATCGGTCAATTATTGCTAAAAAATCATCAAACACTTTCAACAGCAGAAAGTTGTACGGGTGGATACATTGCTCATCGGATCACCTCTATTTCGGGCAGCTCACAATATTTTAAAGGTTCTATCGTGTCGTATGCCAACGAAATTAAACAACACGTTTTAAATGTAAGTGAAACAGCGTTGACACAAATGGGAGCCGTCAGCGAAGAGGTGGTTAGACAAATGGCGGATAATGTTCGCAAAATGTTTCAAACCGATTTCTCTATTGCTGTTTCGGGTATTGCCGGTCCCGATGGCGGCACCAACGAAAAACCGGTAGGCACTGTTTGGATTGCCATAGCAACACCGAAAAAAACAATAAGTTTTAAATGCAATTTTGGTAATGCCGGTGGTCGGATGCGCATTATTCAACGAGCTGCCATTGCCACATTCGCCTCATTACTAAAGGAAATTCAAAACAACCGACATTAATTGTTATAATTTTTACGTAAAAATACCCTATAATTTTAAGTGATTTCCTGTAAATCATTTATTAGTAATATATTACCTTTGCACGTTTAAAAATTATAAAAAAAACATTTTATGAAAAGAATGAGACCTTTTTTTGCATGTTTGTGTTTATTTTTGATGAGTCAAGCGACTGCACAAGATTTTTCGTTAAGCGCCGAACTTCGTCCTCGCATGGAATATCGAGACGGTTATCAAAAACCGCTCACTACTGAAGAAAATCCCGCCTTGTTCATTTCCAACAGAACCCGTCTACGCTCCGATTTTGAAAGTAAATGGATTAACGCCCGTTTGACGATTCAAGATGCGCGCGTTTGGGGACAAGACGACATCAAATCGTCGAAAGTAGGACTGAATTTTTTTGAAGCATGGGCTGAATTAAACGTAGTGAAAAATTTTAGTTTTACCATTGGTCGTCAATCAATTATGTACGATTATAAACGGCTTTTTGATGTTTCTGACTGGACTTTGGAAGGAAAATCGCACGATTTGGCATTATTGAAATACAAAAACGACTCTTTACATCTATTCATTGACTTGGGTTTTGCCTACAACGCTACCGGCGAAAACAACACACAAATGGTGTATGAAAATGACAAATTGTATCAATCGTTGGGCTTTTTGCATCTCGAAAAATCGTTTTGCAAAGCCTTCAAAGCCTCTGCCATATTTGTCGGAGAATCGTTTCAAAATCTTCAAACCGACTCGCTCGACAACACCTATATTGACGGACATTACGGACGATATACCGCCGGTGCCAACTTGGAGATGAAACACAAAGATATTCCCGTCAGTTTTATTCTTACAGGATATTATCAATTTGGACAAAGTATCAAAAAAACAGATTTTATTGACGAAAAAACGATACATCAAGATTTGCGTTCCTTTTTGTTGGCTGCAAAAGTTGATTATCAAATCATAAAACCGTTTGGAATTGGCGTTGGTGTCGATTATTATTCGGGTAGTGAGGTTGATGCTACGTCCGATAACACTTGGAACAAATTGTATGGCACCAATCATAGCTACAACGGTTCTATGGAATATTGGCGTAATACACCCAACGAAGGTTTGATAGACCTTTACGGAGGTGTTAAAACCAAATTTTGTAAAAAAGTTTCAGCCGATTTGACGTATCATTATTTTATGACAGAAAAAAATATTCAAACAGCCGGAACAGAAGGAAAATCGTTGGGTTCTGAATTGGATTTGATCATCAAATACGATCTTATCAAATTTGTTCGTATAGAAGGTGGTTGGAGTACCTATTTTAACTCAAAAAACACAAAATTGGTAAAAAATATTGCTGACGATACCAAAACGCGTTTTCAACAATGGGCGTATGTTTCGTTAAAGATTAATCCTCAATTGTTTAATACAAAAAATCACAAAAAGTCATAAATCAATATTAATTTCTAATGTCATGAAAAGAGTAGTTTTAATGATTGCCGTTTTATCCGTTCTTTTGGGCTGTAATTGCGAAAATAAAGAACCGAATGCCACCGAAATAGCCACTGCTACAAAAGTAGGTATTGTTATATCATCTAATGATGTGGAAACAGTTTGGAATGTGTTGCGATTAGCCAATTACTCAATGCAACAAGGCGATAGTGTCAGCATTTTTTTGTTGGGTAAAGGAGTGGAGTTGGACAGTTTGGTGACAGTGGAAACAAAATTAGCGGAGCAAACTGACAAATTTTTAGATAACGGCGGCTCTATTTTGGGCTGTGGCACCTGCTTGAAAAGTCGTAACAACAACGAACCACAATTTTGTACGATGTCGTCAATGGCAGATTTGTATGCTCTTATTAAAAAGAATGACAAGGTGTTGACCTTTTAGAAAACAAATGTATTGAAAAGAAAAAATTATATAATGAAAAAAATAAAATTTAACGAAGACTGGACAGCTACGATTATCGGGTTGATTATCATTATCTTTGCTGTTGCTTTATTATCACCGAGTTTTTCGGGAATGGTGATTCAATGGCCAAAATTTTCGTGGGATAGTTGGCAAACGTTGCAAGAAAACGTGTTTTCCGGTATCAATTTGCTACGCATAGTAGGCGTTTTTGTAGCGTTTATGGTACTGGTTTTTTTAGCCGGATTGTTTGCTAATAAGCCCATTTCATCGATGATGAAAGTGTATCCCGTGATTTTTCTTTTGACGCTTTTTGCTTCGATCGTTTCAGGTAATAAAGTAATGAAAGAATGGGGCTTGGAGACAGTGATTTTCTGTTTGTTGCTCGGTTTGGTTATTAGCAACTGTTTCAAAATACCCACTTGGATTAAAGATTCGCTCACTTCGGAACTCTTTATCAAAATCGGATTAGTGATTTTGGGAACCACCATTTTATTTCAATCGATGATGAAAGCCGGCGTTTACGGACTGATTCAAGCTGTTGTAGTGATTTTTACCGTTTGGAATGTCTGTTTTTGGATTTGCAAGAAGATGAAAATTGACCGAGAGTTGTCGGTGATGCTCTCCAGCGCAGTGTCCATTTGCGGCGTTTCGGCTGCCATTGCCACCGCAGGAGCCATAAAAGGAGATAAAGCTAAATTGTCGTATGTGGTTTCGTTGGTGCTGATTGTTGCTGTTCCTATGATTCTTTTGTTGCCGGCAATTGCACATCTGTTTGGATTTTCGGAAACGTTGGCGGGAGCGTGGTTTGGCGGCACTATCGATACAACTGGAGCCGTTGTTGCCAGTGGTGAATTTTACGGTGAAGAGGCGCTGAAAATCAGTACTATTGTCAAATCTTCCCAGAATGTGCTGTTGGGTATTGCCGCCTTTGCTATTTCGGTTTATTGGTCGGTAACAGGACAAGGCAGTCGCGAAGAAAAACCTTCCGGTAAAGTGATTTGGGAACGTTTTCCGAAATTTGTGTTGGGTTTCATTTTGGCATCGTTGATTTTCTCGTTTTGTTTCTCCGAACCAACGGTAGCTGCCACCAAAGTCATTTTGAAAAGTGTACAAGGTTTTTGGTTTGCATTGGCATTTACCTCTATCGGATTGGAAACCAACTTCAAAGCGTTGATTAACCAACAAAACCGCAAAGCCACCGGAGCCTTTTTATTAGCACAAACCTTCAACATCTTCTTCACGCTGCTGATTGCTTGGCTGCTGTTTGAGGTGATTGGAAATGGATTGCAGGTGTAACAAATCATATTTTTTGTTGAACAATTTCGACAAAAATATAAAACCACCATCAAGCAAAATGCAAAACGTAAATATTTGATTTTGCAAGGAATTGAAAAAGAAACATTGCGCATAAAGCGGATAGCGTAATGATTCAAATAATAAACATAAAACGTCCTATTTATCAATATGGAACAGAAGGGATAATAAAAACATCATGTCAACCAACGAAATAACGCTAAAAGAAGCCATTGAAAACTTTCTAAAAAACAGAAAGATGCAAGACGGTTTAATGGAAGCCCGAATTATTGATGCATGGCATCGCACCGTGGGTGGCTACATTAGCTCCTATACGGAAAAAATTTTTGTGCGAGGTGATGTATTGTATGTAACGTTGGCTAACAATGCGTTACGTAACGAATTGTTCTATACGCGTTCCAAAATTGTCTATTCCATTAATGGTATGGTGGGAAAAAAAGCGTTGCGAGAAATTGTTTTTCGATAATAAAACACCTTTTACTCTTTGGGTGTTTGAGCCTGATCTTCTTCTTGAACTGAAATTTCGCCACGCAATTTTTTGATTTTTCGTTGCGAAAAATCTTCTTCTGATTCAAAGCCGTCGCCCAATAAAATTTTATCCGGCTCTGTGATTTTTACAAACACATTGGAATAAATTTTATGGGTGTTTTGATCCCAAATCAACTCTTCGGAATTGAGTGTAACACTATCTTTTAACGAATGTACAACCACGTTTTTGTGGGCTTCCATTAGTTTTTTGTCGTCGTAAAAGATCCCGTATTCTGCAGTAATTGTTGATTCTATTTCAGTGCTGTCGCCAAAAAATTCGGCATAAAATCCTTGGGGCATTTCAATGTATTTTTCGGTAGTCTCATAGCTATTAATCACCGGACTGGTCAACCGCACCTTGACCATTCCCAATTCGCTGTAAATTATTTCCCCTTCGTTGATATATTGTCCGGGAATGGTGTCGGGTAAGGTCAATCGTCTAATGTCTGCCATATCGTTTTTACACGATATCAGCAACATCGCCAAACAGCCAATCCCCCAAAAAAGTACAACGATTTTTTTTATCATAATGTTTCCGCTAAAAAGCAGTGCAAAGGTAATATTGTTTGAAAATAAACGCTTCTACTTGAAAAAATGCAACATTTTATCGAATTCTCCGCATCAACATAATGCCGTCTCGCAAGGGTAATAACACATTTTCAACGCGTTCGTCGTGTTGGATGAAGTTGTTAAATTCCTCAATTTTAACGGTTTTTGGATCATGATGCCCTGTTTGCAAAATTTTTTCACTCCACAACATATTGTCGGCAATAATCACCGAACCGATATGAGTTTTTTGCATAATTTGCTCATAATAAAGTAGATTGTTTTCTTTGTCAGCATCCAAAAATACCATATCGAAACTTTCTGTTAATAAGGGAATCACCTTTTGTGCATCGTCAACAATGAAACGAATTTTGTGTTCTAAACCACTGCATGCAAAATATTTACGTGCTAAATGTTCAATTTCAACATCATAATCAATAGTGGTGATTTTCCCGTTTTCGGGCAATCCCATTGCAATACATAAGGCAGAATATCCTGTAAATGTTCCAATTTCTAAAACGTTTTTAGGCTGAATCATTTGTGTGAGCATGGTTAAAAACCTGCCCTGAATAGGTCCGCTCAACATACGCGGTTTGGTGGTCTTGAGATGTGTTTCGCGAAACAACTGTTGCAAAAACGATGGCTCCGGTGTCGTATGATTGATGATATACGACTCTAATTCAGCCGATTGAAAAGAATCATTCGTTGTCATCTGGTTTGTAAATTAAAACATTCAAATTATTCATTTTCAAATAGTTTTCAGCTACTTGATGTATTGCATCCAGTGAAACAGTATTAATTTTTTCAAACACTTCCTTCATGCTCAATACTTTGTCGGTTTGTATCAACGAGCGACCAATGCTCAACATTTGATTCAATCCCGAATCGGAATCCAAAGCAATTTGTCCGCACATTTGTTCTTGCATTTTTTGTAAAGTATTTTTTGTAATGGCGGGCAATTTATTTAATTCTCGTTCAATGATTGTCAAACATTTAGGTAGCGTTTGCGGATCAGTAGCAAGATAAATTTCAACAATGCCGATGTCGCTAAACGCTGAAAAATTAGATTCGTTGCTGTAGGTGTAACCGTGTTTCTCACGCAATGCCATATTCAATACCGAGTTCATTGCACGTCCGCCGATATAATTGTTAAGTAACGACATTGCCCAAAAATCGTCCGCTGTAACACAGGGAGCCAATCCGCCTAAAACGCAATGCGATTGATAAACCGGTTTAGATTGCGTTCGATTAAAAATTTTGGAAACAAATGGTTTTATGACTTCACCTTTGGATGCAATAGTCGCAGAACCATCAAAAAGTCGTTGCACTATTTTCCGAATTTCATCAAAATTTTTATTACCCACATAGCTGATAACCATCCTATCGGTGGCATAATTGCGATGGATAAAACGTAAAATATCGCTTTGTGAAAATTTTCGCACTTGTTCGGGTGTTCCTAAGATATTACGTCCAAAAGATTGATTTTTAAAAAGTTGTTCTTCAAAATCATCAAAAATAAATTCATCGGGCGTGTCTAAATAGGTATTGATTTCATCAATCACCACCTCCTTCTCTTTTTCCACCTCTTTTTCGGGAAAAGTGGCGTGGAAAACGATGTCGCTCATCAATTCCAAAGCAAGTTGACTATATTCTGCTAAAAAACTGGCATGAATCACCGTTTCTTCGCGTCCGGTATAAGCGTTCAACTCGCCGCCAAATCGCTCCAAACAATTAATGACAGCCACAGAACTGCGTTTTTCGGTGCCTTTAAAAAGCGTGTGTTCGATAAAATGAGCCAATCCTTGTTCCTGTTCCAACTCGTGACGCGAACCGGCTGATATAAAAATTCCGGTATGTGCTACGGTTGTGTTCCATGGTAAATAAACCAAACGTAATCCGTTGGAAAATTGATGAATACGTATATTCTCTTCTTGAAAATTTTGCAAAATATTGTATATTTATAACGTATCATAACGAAAAAAAAATTAAAATATTTTTTTAGAAACAACGACTTTGCCATGACATCTTTTTCATTCAACCCGAATTTCATTTTTTTGAATCTACTTTTTCACTACCTTTGCACACGTTTTAATGGTCGTTTTTTTATGGAAAATAAAATCGAATTATCACTTAAAAGGATAATATACAGCAAATTGCAAAACGATGCATACGTGATGACGTTGACAGAAATCAACAGTGAACGTCAAATTCCTATCATCATAGGCAGCAACGAAGCCCAGTCTATTATCATTGCCATCGAACAAATTAAATCGCCGCGTCCGCTGACGCACGATCTTTTTTGCAACTTTGCCGCGATGTTGAAAATTCAGTTACAACACATTGAAATTTACAAATTTAGAGACGGAATTTTCTATGCACGACTATTTCTACAAAAAGAAAACAACGAAATTTTGACGTTGGATGCCCGCACTTCCGATGCCGTTGCATTAGCCATTCGCTGCCATTGTCCAATGTACACTAACGAAGAGGTTTTGAATGTTACCGGTGTTACTTTGGAAGAAATTTCCACAACAAAGCAACTCGCTTCAAATATCGAAAATCGATCGGTTGAGAAATTACAAAAGATGATGAATAGTGCTATTGCAGACGAAAACTATGAAGAAGCTGCTATTCTTAGAGACGAAATCAAAAAACGAAGCAAATAAAAAATTGTCCCAACTTTTATCGAATAAATTCTAAAACTGAACAATATGTTTCAATTTTTAAAATCTTTAAAATTTGTCAACGGGAAAAAGGTGCTGATGATTGTATTAGTCATTTTTTCGTTGGCAATTATTTCTATAGGAGCATCGGTCGTTTGGGCTAAAAATGCACCTCAAAACGACACCTCTTTGGTGTTAACCGATTCGATTACAGCCATCGAAATGGCGTCAGAAACTGCCGAAACGGTTGAACCCGTCAACGATGCATTGATTGATAAATCGGCACTATTGCTCAAAAATGCAAAACCTAATTTTTCGTGGAATGCATTAGGGCGCGGTTTACTCGGCATCACTTTTTTGTTAGTTGTGGCTTGGCTGTTGAGCAAAAACAGAAAAGCGATCAGTTGGAAAACAGTTTTAGTGGCGTTGGGTTTGCAAATCGTTTTAGCCATCGGTATTTTGTATGTGCCTTTTATTGAATCGTTTTTCATGATTGCCGGGAAAATTTTTGTGAAAATCTTGGAGTTTACCAAAGTGGGCACCACTTTTCTTTTTGGCGAATATTTTATGAATCCCAATAATGTTGGTTATGTGTTTGTTTTTCAAGTACTTCCAACTATCATATTTTTCTCTGCCATCACCAGTTTGTTGTTCTATTTGGGCGTGATTCAAGTGGTGGTGAAAGGGTTGGCTTGGGTGTTTACCCGTTTGATGCGTATTTCGGGCATCGAAAGTTTATCATTGGCCGGTAACATTTTTTTGGGACAAACCGAAGCTCCGTTGTTGGTAAAAGCCTATATTTCAAAAGTGTCGCCTTCGCAGTTGTTTTTAGTGATGACCGGTGGCATGGCAACCATAGCCGGAGGCGTTTTGGCAGCCTATATTGGACTATTGGGCGGTGACGATCCCGTTTTACAACAACAGTTTGCTAAACATTTGATTTCAGCTTCTGTAATGGCGGCTCCCGGTGCGGTGGTAATGGCAAAGATGTTGTTTCCGGAAACCGACTCGGTGGATATGAGCTTGAAAGTCGATAAATCTTCGATGGGAGCCAACGTGTTGGATGCCTTTTCGGAAGGAACGGTACAAGGAGTGAAGTTAGCTGTCAATGTGGCGGGAATGTTGCTCACCTTTTTGGCATTCATCGCTTTAACAAATTATGTGTTGGAAGGGATGATTGGTCGCTGGACGGGACTCAACGAATGGATTCAAACCATTTCCGGCGGCAAGTTTTCGGGTTTCTCTTTGCAGTTTATCATGGGTTATGCTTGCGCTCCCGTTATGTGGTTATTGGGCGTTGCCACTCCTGATTTAGTGTTAGTGGGACAGCTGTTTGGCGAAAAAACCATTCTTAACGAATTTGTAGCCTACCTCAGCTTGAACGATATGAAAATGGCCGGCGTTTTTACTAGTACGAAATCCATTATTATTGCCACCTATTTATTATGCGGTTTTGCCAACGTTGGTTCTATCGGAATACAAATCGGCGGCATCGGAGCTTTGGCACCCAACCGCCGCGGCGAGTTGTCGAAATTCGGATTCCGCGCTTTATTAGCCGCCGCCATGACCGCCATGCTGTCGGCAACGATCATTGGAACAATTATGGGATAGGTACAAGGGAAAAAATGTGTGATTTAAACAATTATTGTATTACCAATAAATTCGGTTCAACTTTTTAACGTAAGTTTTTACTGCTTTTTTAAAATTTTAGTAGTAATGATGAAACAATGATTTTCTGTTTTGGTTGATAGGATTTATAAAATATTTATTTTGTTTTAAAAAGATGATTTTAATAGTATTATAATTAATTACATATAGTTAACAAAAAAGTATTTATTTAATATTACAGATATAATGTTAGGAAATTTTAATAAAATCATTGATCGTTCAAAAACGGATTGTATCAAGTATGATTTACGGCGTGAAACTTTCGGTAAAGAGGATGTGATTCCCATGTGGATTGCCGATATGGATTTTCGCGCCCCTGAATGTGTTTTAAAAGCACTACGGGAACGTATTAATCACGGCGTTTTAGGCTATGGTGCTCGCTTGGATTGCTTCTTTAAATCTATTATTGATTGGAACAAACTACGTAACAATCGTGAAATTGATCCGGAATGGATTGTATTCAGCCCGGGCGTTGTTCCCGCTTTTACCGTCTCCACCTTAGCTTTAACCGAACCGGGAGATTCAGTGATTATTCAACCACCGGTCTATCCTCCCTTTTTCGATGCTGTGAAACAAAACAGAAGAAATTTGGTATGCAATCCGTTGATCAATAATAATGGTTACTTTACCTTCGACTACGACAACTTCCGTGAAATATGTCAAAAACATCATCCAAAAGTGCTGATTTTGTGTAATCCTCACAATCCGGTTGGTCGTGCTTGGACTTTTGACGAACTAAAAAAACTCA
Organism: Bacteroidales bacterium; assembly: GCA_028710155.1. Classification (GTDB taxonomy): domain Bacteria; phylum Bacteroidota; class Bacteroidia; order Bacteroidales; family WRLA01; genus WRLA01. The sequence continues at coordinate 34,055 of JAQUSR010000006.1, forward strand.
CCGATCTTTGTTTAGAATACGGCGTTACTATCATTTCTGACGAAATTCACTCCGATTTATTGTTGCATGGAAATCAGTTTATTCCAACAGCGTCCATCTCCAAAGAGGTCGAAAATATTACGCTTTCGGCTTCTGCACCATCCAAAACGTTTAACATCGCCGGTCTTTCTACCTCTTACATCATAATTTCTAATCCCGTACTACGCGAAAAAGTGCAAAACGTTTATAATCACATGCACTTGCTTTCCGGTAACGTTTTTGGCAACTTGGCTTTACAAACTGTTTACGAACAGGGAGTTCCGTGGCTCGAATCGCTGTTGCAATATTTGTCTGCCAATGCAAAATATGCCACCAATTTCATTAATAAACGATTGAAACCTATTCAAACCCATCTTCCCGAAGCCACCTTCTTGATGTGGCTCGATTGTCGCGGATTAAATATGAGTGAAAAAGAAATTGACGATATTTTTATTCAAAAAGCCGGCGTAGGATTTAATTTGGGTACTGAATTTGGTTCCGAAGGCGATGGCTTTTTCCGAATGAACATCGGATGCCCGCGTCAAACTTTAAAAACCGCTTTAGAAAATATTGAAAAAGCGTTGAAATAATTTATATCCATTGAATTAAAATTTAACATAAAGGCGGATGTTTCGATATCCGCCTTTTAATACGCTCTTTGAATCAAATGCTTTTCTATTAAATCAGCAAAAAATGAAACAATATTTAACCCTTCTTGATCACATATTAAACAATGGTGTTAGAAAAGACGACCGCACCGGAACCGGAACCATCAGCACTTTTGGCTATCAAATGCGGTTCGATTTAGCAGAAGGCTTTCCTTTACTGACTACGAAAAAACTGCATTTGAAATCAATTATCTACGAATTGCTTTGGTTTTTAAGAGGTGATACTAATCTTCAATATCTTCACGACCACAATGTTAGTATTTGGGATGAATGGGCAGACGAAAACGGCAACTTGGGACCGATTTACGGGCATCAATGGAGGTCGTGGGGCGATCGCAACGGAAAAACACACGATCAAATTTCTGAGGTGATTGCATCTATCAAAAATAATCCCAACTCACGTCGGCATTTGGTGTGCGCTTGGAATGTGGGAGAATTAGATGAAATGGCTTTGCCTCCTTGCCATATTTTGTTTCAATTTTGGGTGGGAAACGGTAAATTATCGTGTCAATTGTATCAACGTAGCTGCGATACCTTTTTGGGCGTTCCGTTTAACATTGCCTCCTACGCGTTGCTGTTGATGATGATGGCACAAGCTACCGGATTGCAACCCGGAGAATTTATTCACACTTTGGGTGATGCACATCTCTATATCAACCACATTGAGCAAGCAAAATTGCAACTGACGCGCGATCCGCGTCCGTTACCGACTATGAAACTCAATCCGGAAATTAAATCCATTTTCGATTTTCAATACGAAGATTTTGTTTTGGAAAACTACAATCCTCATCCACACATCAAGGGAGCGATTGCAGTGTAAATAATGAGAGAGGTTTGGGATTTTGATCGATAATGATCAACTTTATAGTGAAAAATACCTA
>JAQUSR010000109.1 GCA_028710155.1 Bacteroidales bacterium
CAAAATCAGCGACCAAGCACAAATGTTGGTTGAATTTGGTGCCGATGACGTCATCTGCATCGATGCTCCCGAACTGAAAGACTATTTAACTGAACAATATTCGCAAGTCGTTGATCAAGTTATCAGTGAATATAAACCCAGTATCGTTCTCTTTGGTGCTACCACTATCGGACGCGATTTAGCACCGAGATTATCGGCACGCATTGCCACCGGTTTAACCGCTGATTGCACTAAACTTGAAATTTCGGAAGAGGGTGAGTTGATGATGACTCGTCCGGCTTTTGGAGGCAACTTGATGGCAACCATCATGTGCACCGAAAATCGTCCGCAAATGTCCACCGTGCGTCCGGGCGTTATGCAAAAAGCCGATCGCGATACAAGTCGTAAAGGTAACATCATTTCATTTACTCCAAAATTCGATACGGCAAAATTCAAAGTACGTTTAATTGAAAACGTGAAAGAAGATAAAGGAAAAATGGATATCACCGAAGCTAAAATTTTGGTTTCAGGTGGTAGAGGTGTCGGATGCAAAGAGGGATTCCAAAAATTGGAAGCCTTGGCAACGTTGTTGAATGCACAAGTGTCATCATCGCGTGCCATGGTTGATGCCGGAATTATCGATCATGATCGTCAAGTTGGACAAACCGGTAAAACCGTTCGTCCGGATTTGTATTTCGCATTAGGTATCTCCGGTGCCATCCAACATTTAGCCGGTATGGAAGAATCCGACTTTATCGTAGCCGTCAATAAAGACAAATTTGCTCCTATCTTTGGCGTAGCCGATTTAGGCATTGTTGGCGATGTGAATAAAGTGATTCCTTTGCTGACTGAACGTTTGTCCAAAGAATTGGTAAAATAATTTTTTATTTTTCTCAAAAAGAACTCGCCTAATCAAGGCGAGTTTTTTTTTACGAAAAAATTCATCAAAAAGCAGCGAAACGTCTATTCATAAGCGCCTTTTATGAAAAAGCAGAACTATACACTTTATTAAAAAGAAAAACTAAAAAACACTTTATTTTAACAGATTTTTTTGTAATATTGCACCCCTTTTCAGAGGATAATGGATAAATTTTATAATACTGAATATTAATAAGATATAATAATAAATCTAAGATCATGGAAAAATTAATCACTATCGAAGAAGCCGTAAAGAAAGTCAAAAGCGGCATGACGATTATGTTTGGCGGTTTTTTGACTGCCGGTTCAGCCAACAAAATTTTGGAGGCTTTAGCCGAAACAGATGTCAACAATTTGACAATCATTGGTAACGACTCTGCTTATGCAGGAAAAGGTATCGGTTGCCTGATTTCAAAGAAAAAAGTCAAAAAAGCCATCATTTCTTACAACGGAGCCAACACTGATGCTGTTGAACAATTTAACACCAAAGAGATGGAAATAGAATTTTCTCCGCAAGGCACTTTGGCAGAACGTATCCGTTGCGGTGGTGCCGGCTTGGGTGGCGTCATTACACCAACGGGAATTGGAACCATTGTTGAAGAAGGAAAACAAAAAATCACACTCGATGGAAAAGAATATCTGATTGAAAAACCGCTTCGTGCCGATGTAGCCATTTTAGGTGCCAGCATCTGCGATGAAAGTGGAAATTTGGTCTATAAAGGCACAACCCAAAACTTCAATCCGATGATGGCAACGGCGGCTGATGTTGTTATTGTGGAAGCCAAAAATATCGTCAAAACGGGTTCTATTCCAATGGAACAAGTACACACACCCGCTTTGTTTGTCGATTATATTGTTCAAGGATAATAATTAACGTATAAAATTAAAAAAAGATATGAATCCTAAATCAATGATTAGAATGAGAATGAGCGCACACGATGCTCATTACGGAGGGAATTTAGTAGACGGTGCCAGAATGTTAGGACTTTTTGGCGATGTAGCCACTGAACTTTTGATTATCCAAGATGGAGACGAAGGTTTGTTTTGTGCTTACGATAATGTGGAATTTTTAGCCCCCGTGTTTGCCGGCGATTTTATTGAAGCCGTTGGCGAAATCACTCACGTCGGCAATTCTTCTCGCAAAATGATTTTTGAAGCTCGCAAAGTCATTGCTCCTCGCACAGACATCTCTGCTTCAGCTGCCGATGTTTTGCCCGAACCTATTGTTGTTTGCCGTGCCAGTGGTACATGTGTAGTGCCGAAATCTTGTCAAAGAAAATAATTATGGAAAAGTTAATCATTACCGCAGCCATTTGTGGAGCAGAGGTTACCAAAGAACAAAATCCGGCTGTACCTTATACCGTTGAAGAGATTGTACGTGAAGCTAAATCGGCAGTAGATGCCGGTGCCGCCATCGTTCATCTTCATGTTCGTGAAGACGACGGAACTCCTACGCAAGGCAAAGAACGTTTCAAAGTGTGCATCGATGCCATTCGTAAAGTTTGTCCCGATGTAATTTTGATTCCCTCGACCGGTGGTGCCGTTGGAATGACTGCCGAAGAACGTTTGCAACCTACCGAATTGATGCCCGAAATGGCAACGTTGGATTGTGGAACCTGCAATTTTGGAGACGATGTTTTTGAAAACACTATGCCGATGATGCGTGCTTTCGGAAAAAGAATGATCGAAAACAATATTAAACCCGAATACGAATGTTTTGAAATGGGACATTTGGATACGGCTCTCACCTTAGTCAAAAAAGGTTTTTTGCCGGGTCATCCGATGCAAATCAACTTTGTATTAGGCGTTCCTGGTTGCACTCCCGCTACTGTTCCCGATTTGTGTTGGTTGGTCAACAGAATCCCTGCTAATGCTACATGGACTGTTACAGGCGTTGGTCGTAATGCTTTTCCGATGGCAGCTGCAGCAATAGCTATGGGTGGCAATGTTCGCGTTGGATTTGAAGACAACTTGTACCTTTCAAAAGGTGTTTTGGCAAAATCGAACGGCGAATTGGTAGAAAAGGTGGTCAGATTAGCAAAAGAATTGGGTCGCGAAATTGCTACTTCAGTCGAAGCACGAGAGATTTTAAGTTTAAAAAAACGTTAATAGATAGAACAATGAATATTTTATTTCATTGAATATCAAATTATAAATAATTTATTAGAAACAATAATTACATTTTAACAATGCAAAAAAAAGGAAACAAATACGGTACACACCGTGTTATTGAGCCAAAAGGCGTTTTGCCACAACCGGCAAACAAAATTGACAACAACATGGATGAAATTTGGGATAACGAAATCCTCATCGATGTTCAAACGTTAAATATTGATTCAGCATCTTTTACAGACATTTCAGCCAGAGCAGACCACGATCCTAAAAAAATCGCTGAAATTATGATGGACATCGTTGCCAAACAAGGCAAACATCGTAATCCGTGGACAGGTTCAGGTGGTATGTTGCTCGGAACTGTTGAAAAAATTGGTGATGCTTTAAAAGACAAAACCGACTTGAAAGTTGGCGATAAAATTGCCACATTGGTTTCATTATCATTGACACCACTCCGCATCGACAAAATCAAAGAGATTCGTGCCGATGTTGATCAAGTAGATATTGATGGAAAAGCCATTTTGTTTGAAAGCGGAATTTATGCCAAAATCCCAAGCGATTTGCCGGAAAAATTGGCTTTATCGGCATTGGATGTTGCCGGTGCTCCCGCTCAAACTGCCAAATTGTGTAAACCGGGCGATACCGTATTAATTATTGGTGCAGGTGGAAAATCCGGAATGTTGTGCTGCTACGAAGCCAAAAAACGTGTTGGCGTTACAGGAAAAGTAATCGGTATGTGTCACAGCCAAAAATCAACCGAACGTTTGCAAAAACTCGGTTTCTGCGATGTTGTTTTCTCGGGCAATGCAGGCGATCCCGTTGCAATGGAAGCAAAAATCAACGAACTGACACACGGACAAATGGCTGATGTTACTATCAACAATGTAAACATTCCTGATACAGAAATGACCAGCGTTCTTTGTACAAAAAATGACGGAGTTGTTTATTTCTTCTCGATGGCAACCAGCTTCACCAAAGCAGCTCTCGGTGCTGAAGGCGTTGGCAGCGACGTTACCATGATTATCGGAAACGGCTATACAAAAGGTCATGCAGAAATCACTTTGCAAGAACTTCGCGAATGTCAAGCTTTGCGTGATATCTTCACGGAATTGTATGCATAAGCAATAGCACTTTCATTGCAATTGAATAAAAGGGGTAAATTATTTTTACCCCTTTTTTTATGTCTTACAATAAAACTTCTTTTTTTTCGCTGTTCATTGATTAAATAATAAAACAATGAAACAATATTTTTCAAGTAGATGGAAGTCAATTGTAAAGTCTCCTTCACGTATCATTTTGCGTTTCCCGATTTCGTTTCTTTATTCTGTCATTTTGTTAATCACAAGCAATTACTACAACGAACAACTATTTGATCATCAATTTTCCACTGCTGTGATTATAAGCGCTTTATTTGGATGGATGTTGTCTTTTGCCATCACGCTTTTTTGTGAAAATCATTCTTTAAACACTGTCAAAAAATTGTTGTTTCAGTTTTTCGGAATTGTTTTGGCTTTAGGAATGTTCATTTTTACTTATTATCAACAAACCAACTATTTTTTTATTTATCACTTGATGTTGTTGATTATTGCAGGAGCCGTTTTTGTGTTGTGTTTTCCGTTTTTGGGCAAAAAAAGTCAAATAATTTTATGGGATTATCATTCTCGATTATTCATTTCTCTATTTTTTTCTTTCATATTTGCGGCCGTTTTTTTCGTCGGGTTATTGATGATTTCATTATCTCTTCAATATTTATTTCATTTAGATTATTGGCAAAATAATATCACTTATAGTATTTATTTAAGTTTTTTATTTGTTCTTCCCAATTTATTTCTCTCATTAATTCCTCAGCAATGGCAACAGAAATTTGATGACATTAACCTTACAAAACTTTCTAAAATATTGATGATGTATATTTTGATGCCTATTGTGTGTATTTATGGTATTATTTTATATATTTATGCATCTAAAATATTGTTTACGTGGGAGTTGCCACAAGGTCAAGTTGCTTTTATGGTGTTAGGATTTGCCATTATTGGATCGATTGTTTGGTATATGTTACTTCCTTTTCAACAATCCAAAGGGCAACATTGGGCAAAGTGGTATCATCGATTGTTTTTTATAGTTCTTTTTCCATTAATGATTTTGCTTTTTACCGGACTTTTTCGCCGTCTTTCTGATTACGGATTAACCATTAATCGCTACTTACTACTCCTTATAGCTTGTTGGCTGACAATTGTTGATGTATTATTCATATTTAAAAAGATCAAAAATATTAATACTGTATTATGTTCATTGTCTATTATTTGCCTCTTATTGACCATTGGACCATGGAGTATTATATCGTTTCCGCGGTACTATCAAACTCGACAATTTGAAAAAACAGCTACCGAATATCAAGTGTTGAAAGCAGGAAAAATTGTTGCATCGCCGACGCCATTAACGATAGAGCAAAATCGTATTATGACCGATTTTATCAATTATTTAGTTGTTAATGAAGACGATTGTCACCGAAATGCCTTTATCGAAAAATACTGTGACACATCACTGTTACCAATTAAAGATACAAAACGCTTAGCTGCACTTATTGTTAATTCCATGAACAACACCATTATTGATTCCAATGCTTTTGTGGATGAAGCACACGGTATTAGTGACATTTCTCCAATGCGGTTTTGTTCTATCAAATTTCCGCCAAAAACGTATATGATAGCCGATTATCACTATCTTTTTGATTCTTTTTTTGAAAAGAGGAATTCTAACAACAATAACTCAAATATCGTGTTGAATAATCTAACCATAGAACAACATTTCGATTTTTCTACTAATGAATTACAATTTCGCTTTCCGAATTCAAAAACAATTGTATTTCAGTTGAATAAACCTCTTCAAAAAATGGCTGTAAATCAATTAATCAACGAAGAAATCCCCGATTCAGAATCGTTTTTTTATCAAGAGAACGAACAATTTGGTATTGGTATCGCCATAAAATCCGTGGAAGGAAATTTTTCAATTCAATCATCTTCTTTTGAGGCTAAATTGGATTTTCTTTCATTGCATGTATTTGTGAAAGACAAAAGATAGAACAACGATTGATATTTTTTTGTGTTAAAAGCAAGTGCCGTCATTTTTTGAGACTCTGTTTAAAGGATGTTTATTAACATTCTTCCAAAGTATCTGCATTTCATCACACTTTTAATTCTAAAATTTTTTACATTTGCACCCACTAAAAAGAAAGAAAGATATTTTTCTTTCTTTTTAGTGTATGATTGATTCTGAAATATTTAGCATCAAATTAATCGAAGTATAAATCAAAAAATACAATAAAAAAACAAAAATAATGGAAAGTAGAAGAAAAGAACTTTTTCCTAACGTTACCGATGAACAATGGAACGATTGGAAATGGCAGGTAAAAAACAGAATTGAAACGTTGGACGAATTGAAAAAATTCATCAATCTGACGCCTGAAGAAGAAGAAGGTGTTGCAAAATCGTTGCAAACATTACGTATGGCAATCACTCCATATTATTTAAGTTTGATTGATCCCAACAACAAATATTGTCCGATACGGAGGCAGTGCATTCCGACCGGTGCAGAATTATATCAATCACCGGCCGATTTGTTAGATCCTTTACACGAAGATGAAGATTCGCCTGTTCCGGGATTAACACATTGTTATCCCGATCGTGTTTTGTTTTTGATTACTGACCAATGTTCGATGTATTGTCGCCATTGCACACGTCGTCGTTTTGCCGGACAACACGATTGCCAAATGCCTACTGAAAGAATACAACAAGGTATTGATTATATTGCCCGCACTCCGCAAGTAAGAGACGTTTTATTGTCAGGAGGTGATGCGTTGATGGTGAATGATTCAATGTTGGAATCGATTATTCAACCTTTGAGAGCCATTCCGCATGTCGAAATTATTCGTTTAGGAACACGTACACCGGTTGTATGTCCGCAACGAATCACTGACGATTTGGTCAATATGTTAAAAAAATACCATCCAATTTGGGTAAATACTCATTTCAATCATTCCAATGAGGTAACACCCGAATCAATTGCTGCTTGCGAAAGATTGGCAAATGCCGGTATTCCGTTAGGCAACCAAACCGTTTTGTTGCGTGGCGTAAACGATTGTGTCCATGTGATGACAAAATTGGTACATAATTTAGTAAAAATGCGTGTTCGTCCTTATTATATTTATCAATGCGATCTTTCGATGGGATTGGAACATTTCCGTACACCGGTATCTAAAGGCATCGAAATCATAGAAAACCTTCGTGGTCATACCTCTGGTTTCTGCGTTCCTACTTTTGTC
>JAQUSR010000110.1 GCA_028710155.1 Bacteroidales bacterium
GAACATCACTACCTTGGAAAGCTGTTTAAGACCTTCCGATTTTGCCCTTGCCGGAATCACAGAGACTACGGCTACTATAGCTTGGACAGAAAACGGCGGTGCCACTTCGTGGAATATCGAATATGGCGTTGAAGGTTTTGAATTAGGCACAGGAATTTCTATTAATCATATTACGACCAATCCATACAACATTGTAGGATTAGCAGATGCAACGCGTTACGATTGTTATATTCAATCGATATGCTCGGCTGACAATCAAAGTATTTGGGTTGGACCGATTAGTTTTTCTGCAGGATCCATCGATTGCGGTGTTATTGGAGAAGGAACCGTTGGAACAAACAGCCTGCCTGTCAATACATTCTATAACCATTCTTATACACAACAGATTTTTAGAGTGGATGAATTAAGTGATTTGGGTATCGGAGCCGGCGAAATTAAATCAGTCGCTTTCCAATATTTTTATTCAATACCGCAAACAAAAGATAATATCACCATTTATTTATGCAACACTTCTAAAGATGAATTTGTGGGTAGTGGTGATTGGGAATCTGTTGATAATATGCAAATTGTATTTACAGGAAGTATCACTTTTGACAATTCGGGAGATGATTATTGGGTAGAAGTACCCTTTACCCAAAATTTCTTCTGGAACGGAACATCGAATTTGTTGATTGCCGTTTTGAACAATCATGGCGCCTACACAACCAGTAGCAATAACACATTCTATACACACTCAACAGAGGACGATTTATCGATCCGTTATCAAGTTGATGGATCATCTCCAATAAATCCCGCATCATTGACAAGCGGCTCATCATCATCGTCTAGAAACAACATCAAGTTGTGTTTCGTAGAATCTGAAGTGCCTACTTGTAGTAGACCGTCCAACGTAGCAATCACCAATTCAACAGCTACAACTGCTCAAATCACATGGTCTTCGTCAGGCGCCACATCGTGGAATATCGAGTTGGGAGAACGCGGTTTCAATCCGACTATGATTCCAACCTACAGCAACATTTCTAATCCTTATACTTTAACTAACTTGACACCCAATGTAGAATATGCATTCTATCTGCAATCCAACTGCTCAGGAAATGAAGTGAGCGATTGGATCGGACCGTTCTTCTTTAATACTGCTTGCGATATGGTATTGGATATTCCGGTTACAGAAGGATTTGAAAACGGCGAAAAACCGGAGTGTTGGCAAAATATTCAAATTGAAGGATCCGGCAATTGGAGCTATCAAGCCGGCGTTATCGAAGCAGATCCACAAACAGCTTTTGAAGGTAATTATAACGCCTTGTTATACAGTCCTAATATTAGCATTACACGATTGGTTACTCCAACTATAAACCTTTCAGGTTTAACACAAACACCAATTTTGGCATTTGCTTACGCACAACCAAGTTGGGGATTTGGTCAAGACAAACTTTCGATTTGGGTTAAAAATTCTTCCACAAGCAACTGGTCGAAAATTGCCGAATATTCGGATAATGTTGAAGAATGGATCGAAGAGTCAATTGTGCTTCCTGATCCGTCTGCCACCTATTGGATTGCGTTTGAAGTTGAAGGCAATTGGGGACACGGTGTCGGCTTAGATGAAGTGAAAGTGCTACAAGAACAAGTAGCTCCTATTCAAGGGAACAGCGACGTTTGCGCACAAGTAACCGAAACTTATACCACTACTGCCGGCATGAGCGGTTATGTTTGGAATGTTTTAGGCGGTGAAATTACATCCGGTCAAGGCACTAACACCATCACGGTATTGTGGGGAGAAGCAGGCTATGGCAGAATAGATGTTATTTACGACGGACTCAACTATAATAACAATGTATCTGTTACCATTGGAGATTCGCCGTTGGCTGCCGTTTATGCTTCAGAAGAGGAAATTTGTACCGGACAATCGTCTGTATTAACAGTTGTAGGCGAAGGTAACTATTTATGGAGTACCGGAGAAACAACATCAACTATTGTTGTATCACCCAGCACTACCACTACATATACCGTTTTAGTGTATGAAAACCAACAATGTGCAACTGAACTTGAAATCCAAATTGTTGTTAATGCATTTACCGATATCGACATTCTAGGTAACAATAATATTTGTTATGGCGAAAGTACTGTTTTGACAGCAGTAGGAGGAACACAGTTCTTATGGACAACAGGTGAAACCTCAGCTTCCGTTGAAGTGCAACCGGAGAATACTACTTTTTATTCGGTGATTATATCCAACGAATTAGGTTGCTCAAATATGGATAGCATTTGCGTTTATGTTACTCAACCGCCTACACCGGCCAATTTGATGACAGAAATGGGCATTTCATCCATTGTATTGAATTGGGATTTGATTCCTGATATTACCAAATATTATATTTATCGCGATGAACAATTAATTGATTCAAGCACCTTTAATAATTATGAAGATGTTTCTGTAATGATGAATGTAGAATATTGCTATGCTGTTGCATCTGTGGTCAATCATTGCGAATCTGAATTGTCCAATACACATTGCAACACTTTAACCGGAATCAATGAAAACGATGCCGATCAGCAAATTCGTATTTATCCGAATCCTGCAAATGCCAATATTACCATTAATGGCAACAATATGAGTCAAATCACTGTGTTTAATGTTTTAGGACAACAAATGGAGTCAAATTCAGTATCAAATCCTACAACAATGACGATCAATACGTCTTCTTACGAATCCGGCATTTATCTGATTCGTATTACAATGAAAGACGGTTCAGAGGTTTCCAAACGTGTTGTGGTAACGCATTAATCGTTGTTGTCAGATTTTCATAAACCAAAAAAAGACCGCTTGTCGGTCTTTTTTTTGTGGTATTACAAAAAGGCAGTAAAAGAATTGAAATTGCTCAACGGATGCTGTTACCAAAGAAATGGTAGAAGATGAGCTTCGCGAATTATTCTTAGAGATTTATGGAAGCCATTAGAAAAGGAAATTCGTGATTCTGTTCAGCCCGATAATTGAACATACAAATATTCAAACAAAAAAGGCTGCCTTAGGCAGCCTTTAAATATATAAGCAACAATTAATCGACATTTACATGTAGGAAAGTGTTCGTTTCGCTAATTTCACCTTCGAAGAGAGAATATTTAGAAATTTGCGATTCGGATGAATGAGGTGTATTATTCAGTTGAACATTACGTCTAAGGTAAGCCGGAGTATTTTCCAAGTCTTGTAGTTGACTGATAGTTAATCTATTTCTGTTTAGTATACCGTAGTTTTTAAGTTGTTCGGCTTTAAGGGCGTTTAATTCTTTGACAGCATCAGCATCGGGTTTATCTTTCCAATTGCTATTGATGTTTAAGCGTTTGGGTGGTTCAATTTGTGTAGTAGTGGCAGCTGATTCTGAGGTTTCACTATTTGATTTAGCACGAGAAATGAGCATGGGTTCTGAAATAATTTCTGTTTCGGGTTTTTGGATTTGAATGTTCATATTCATGTTAGACTCTTCAACTGAAGGTGTTTTGAGAGAGATGGTGTTATCGGAAACAGAAGGCATTTCCGGAATATTTATGACCATTTCTTTAGAAGGTGTTTCTTCCAAAACGTGTGTTGTAACAGTCTGTTTTTCGGCTAATTTGTATTGTAACGGAGAAACAGTTGTTTCTTGATTAGCTTTTTTTTCAAATCCTGTAGCGATCACAGTAACGCTGATCTCTTCAGTAATATTTTCGTCTTGACCGAAACCCCAAATAACATCGGCGTTGTAGCCGGCGCGTTGTTGGATAAATTCGGTAATTTCCGAAACTTCATCCATGGTGATGTCATCGTTTCCGGAAGCAATGTGAACTAATACTTTGTGAGCTCCGTTAATATCATTATTGTTTAATAGTGGTGAGTTGATGGCAGCTTCTGCAGCAACAATAGCACGACCTTCGCCGGAGGCACTTCCAACGCCCATAATGGCATCGCCGCCTTTATTCATTACTGTATTGATGTCTTCAAAATCGAGATTAACGAGACCGTGTTTAGTGATAATTTCGGCAATGGATCGAGCGGCAGAAGAGAGTACATCGTCGGCTTTTTTGAACGAATCGGTGATTTTTTGGTCGCCGTATTGTTCGCGAAGTTTATCGTTTTCGATGACTAAAATAATATCTACATATTTTTTCAATTCTTCAATACCGGCTCTGGCTTGTTCGTTTCTTCGTTTGCCTTCCCACACAAAAGGAGCGGTAACAATGCCTACTGTCAAGATGTTTAAATCTTTGGCAATAGAAGCAATGACGGGAGCGCCACCTGTTCCTGTTCCACCGCCCATTCCGGCAGTAACAAAAAGCATTTTTGTGTTGTTTTCTAAAAGTTCACGAAGAGCATCTTTGCTTTCTTCGGCAGCCGTACGTCCTACTTCGGGTTTCGATCCGGCGCCTAACTCTCTGGAACCCAATTTAATTTTGATTGGTACAGGGCTGGCTTCCAAAGCCTGATGGTCGGTATTACAATTGATGAAATCAACATCTTTGATACCTTGAAGATACATGTGATTAACTGCGTTGTTGCCACCACCGCCAACGCCGACAACCTTAATAATAGAAGATTGTTCTTTAGGTAGATCAAAATTTAATATATCCATGTCGTTAATTATATGTCTAAATGTTTGTGTAAAAGTATTTTGTTTAATAAAAAGCATTTATTAAACTTTCATTTTTTATCAACACCCTTTTGTTAATTATTTCGAAGTCATTTTATTCGGTATCATCGTCAAAAAACTCTTTGAAAATCGTAAAAATTGATTTTCGCGGTTCACTTGGCTTTTCTACATCTTTCTCTTTTTTCTTCTTCTTGCTTTCATCAGTGTTTTCAACAGTCGGTTCCGGGATATTGTCAGTTGTTGTCTTTTTATCGTCTTTATTTTCAGGCTGTTGTCCATTATTAATCTCTTCAATTTCATTCATTTTGTTGAGATTCATCAGATGTTCGATCGTGTTCATTCGTTCAATGACAAGACCTACGCCGGTGGCGTAAATAGGACTAGTAATGATGTCGTTTTTTTGATTGGCAAGATGCTCATTAGGATAACCGATGCGGGCATCCATGCCTGTCATAAATTCGGTAAGTTGAACTAAATGTTTCAATAAAGAACCTCCACCGGTTAGTACAATTCCAGCACTGAGTTTATGTTCGTAGCCGGAAAGTTTGATTTCGTTATACACTTGTTCGATGATTTCCTGCATACGTGCTTGGATGATGCTTGCCAAATTGCGTAATGAAATTTCTTTGGGTTCGCGTCCGCGAATGCCGGGAATGGCAACAATTTCATCGTCGCTGTTTTCGCTAGCTAACGCAGATCCAAATTTTATTTTCAGATCTTCGGCGTGTTTACGCAAAATAGAACAACCTTCTTTGATGTCGTCTGTCAAAACTTCACCGCCAAACGGGATGACATGTGTGTGACGTAAAATGCCATTATAGAAAATGGCAATATCAGTGGTGCCGCCACCAATATCCACTAATGCAACTCCGGCTTCTTTTTCTTCGGCACTTAAAACTGCACTCGAAGAGGCGATGGGTTCTAACAATAAATCCAAACACTTAATGCCAGCTGATTCGACGCATTTTACAATGTTTTTGGCAGCAGTTACTTGACCAATAATGACTTGATAATTGGCCTCTAACGAACTTCCCAACATACCCACGGGATGTGTAATTTCTTTTTCACCGTCAATTACATAATCTTGTGGAATGACGTTTACAACAGCTTCTCCGGGATTCATCACCAATTTGAAAATATCGTTAGAAATTTGTTCGATTTCCTCGTTAGTGATTGGCTCTTCCGGTGTAGAACGAATGCGTTTTCCAACTTGTTGTTCACTTCTAATGTGCTGACCGGCAATGCCTACATTAACATTGGTGATTTGCACCTGCGATTCCTCTTCTGCTTTTCTAATGGCATCTTTGATCGCTTCGATGGTATCGTTAATATTCGTAACCATTCCGCGTTTAACACCTAATGAATCGGATTTTCCGGTGCCTAAAATTTCAATTTTTCCATACTCGTTTTTTCTGCCGACAATGGCTGCAATTTTTGTGGTTCCTATGTCCAAACCAACTACAATGGGGCTTGTTGATTCCATGACTTTTTTCTATTTGTTGTTAATATTATTAATTGAAGATTATTCTAATTGTTTATAATTGTGCCTGAAGACTGTTTAATGACTTCTACTGAATCAGGAAGGGGTGTCGTTTTTGAAATAATATTGACTTCGTTGGCGGCTTTGGTTCCAACCTCTTTATTGGTCGAACAAACCACTTGATCGCGAAAACGTACATCAATTTTTTTATAGTCTTTCCATCCTGCATCATTCATTCCTTTTTCGTAAAAAAGTTTTAATTTTGATAATCCCTCTTCAAAATTATCGGAGCGTCCTAAAATTATTTCATGATCACCTACTACCGGAATTAATTGATAAATACCGTTTTCAGCACGATAAATTTCGCCGATTTGAGCGTTTAAAAAAGCATCTTGATGAATAATTCTATAAAGTTGCAATAACTCTTGTAACGTTGTATCATTGTCAAAATAGCCATTAGCCACTAATACATGTGCCGGTCGCTCGCAATCAATTTTATTTCCTTGTAGATCTAAGTAAAAACTTTCGTTTTCTTGCGTAATGACGCGCAACGATGGCGTGTGTTGAACAACATCAATAGTGATCAATCCTTCTAAATTGCCATAAACGCTTGCCGCTTTTATATATTTATCTTTAAGCAACTCTTTTTCGATACGTTCCATATTGATTTTACTATAGCGCTTTCCAACGATCGAATCACTACATTTTGAAATAATTGAATGAATATCACTTTGATACAATAAAGTATCTTGACCAAAAATATGTATTTGAATGTGATATTGCCGACAATGCAATGCTTGTTGTTGTTTGCTGCTATATATCAACAAAACAACAAGTGCCGTCAGTGTCAACAACCACAAAAATATGTACAATATTTTTTTGAATTTCATCGCGTTAAACTTAATAATTTTTCTTTCATTATGGGCACCAAACGGTCGATGTCGCCGGCACCCATCATCAACACTACTTGAGGATGAGCTTGAGCTACAGCCTCGCACAATTCGCTTTTACTAACAATTTGTACTTGTTGATGTCGGATTCTGTTTTTTATAATGGCGGAGGTGACGCCTTCTATCGGTTGTTCGCGAGCAGGATAAATATCCAACAAAAAACATTCGTCCGATAAATCTAAAGAGGTAGCAAAACCGGTGGCAAAATCACGCGTGCGAGAGTATAAATGTGGCTGAAAAACAGCAGTCAATTTGTGATG
>JAQUSR010000111.1:0-710 GCA_028710155.1 Bacteroidales bacterium
GAAAAGCACTTCCACCCATAACCGTTGTTATTGCTATCTGTTTTACTGCATTACCATAAATAGCTGTTATTGTATCCGTTCCGGCAGATACTAATGTTGCAGTTCCGTTACTAAAGGAAATGCGGCTTTGAGAGCTGCTCCATACCACGCTGTCAGTTCCGCTGTAGGTGAAGTTGGCACCAACGCGGTTCACTGTTTCGAAAGTAATGGTATCGGTTGCAGCCAAAAATATCGGTGTTGCTGCTACAATAGCTGCATCACTGTTTTCTGTTCCGTTTTTAACACGCGGATATATACCATCGACAAAAGTCCAATTATCCGTGCCTAATACCGTTTGCAACGCCGTTCCCGTCATCTCGGTAGTGAGTTTGCCTTCGGCTTGACCTGCCACATCGCTGCCGCCGATACCGCCAAAGCCACATAGCTGTTTGTCGTAGTAGCAGTTGATTATCGTGTTGGTGCTAGAGTTACCGCACACGCCGCCAACATTACTCCCTGTTCCGCTGTTGCTTACGCTGCCGCTGTTGAGGCAATGGTTGATGGAACTGTTAACGTTATATCCGCACACGCCGCCAACTAAATCATTTGTTCCGCTGACGCTGCCGCTGTTGAGGCAGTGGCTGATAGTTGAATTATTGTTGTTATTTCCACACACGCCGCCAACATAATCTCCTGTTCCGCTGACGCTGCCGCTGTTGAGGCAGTGGCTT
>JAQUSR010000111.1:729-7180 GCA_028710155.1 Bacteroidales bacterium
CGCCGCCAACATAAATCTCTGTTTCGCTGACGCTGACGCTGCCGCTGTTCGTGCAGTAGCTGAGGGTGGTGTTATCGTTATATCCGCACACGCCGCCAACATAATATCCTGTTCCGCTGACGCTGCCGCTGTTGAGGCAGTGGCTTATCTCGGAATAATTGTAGTTTCTTCCGCACACGCCGCCAACGTATTGTTGTCCCGTAACATTAGTATTAACCAGATTCAAACTATCGATACTGCCACCATCCACATATCCGAACAAGCCTTGGTAATCGCTTGTTGGTGCGTTAATATACAAGTTGCTGATGCTATGACCGCCACCATGAAAGTGACCTTTGAATTGTTGCGTAAAATTTCCTATCGGTGTCCAACTCGTTCCGCTGCCTACGCTTGCACCGCACACGCTGCTCAAATCCAAATCGGCGGTGAGTTGAAAATCGATGCCTTCGCCGCCTGCCGGCACGCTGTTGCCTTTGTAAGTGAAAGCTTCTCCGCTGTTGATGCCTATTCGCAACGCCACGAGTTCATTGACGTTGTCGATGGTGTAAGAAGAGGCACTTGCATCGTTCTTCACAAAAATATCTACAAAGAAATTGTAGCTTGATGAACTATTGTTTGATGTAGCATATGAACCAAAATTATGACTTGTATTCAAGGCGAAAGCTCTCGTATTGATGCCCTTATTCGTCACAGTGAAGGCGCTGTAATTCGGAACCATTGAACTTGCAGAGGATGTTTCGCTGCTGACTACCCATTCGGTATTGGAGCCTCCTGTCGTAAAGTCTGTACCGCTCGAGTAACCGATGAGATTACCTGTCGCGTTAGTGAAGGTGTAATTAGAGCCGTTTATGCCGACTGTAAAATAGTAGGTATCTGCACTTTCCATAATGGTTGACGGAAGCACCTCGTTAGATTCTATTGTCGAGCTGGTGAATAATACTCCTACCGGTTTTCCTGAAGTAGTGTTATGCATTGCATAGTATTGGTTGCTGTTTCCATCGAAACGTGCAGCAAAAATCACACGGCTGTCGGCAGGTAATGCTGTGAGATTGTTAATACGCACATATTGTTCATTTTGTGCAAAGTTGTACGATGCCGAAGCAATTTGGCTATTCGTCATGTCGCTTTTCACAGCAATTGCTTTGATGGTCGTTGTGTTTAAAACTTGAATCGGAGTGCTGTAAACATTGCTTGAAGTGGTTGGTTCATCGCCGTTAGTTGTATAATAAATGGTAGAACCATCAGTATCGCAATTGATTGTAATGAGTTGCGGATAGTGAATCAATCCGGCGGCAGGCGTAAAAGTCGGTGTTGCCACAGTAGGCGGTGTAGCACCGGATTTTTTATAAAACTTCACCACTTGATTAACAGTGTTACCGGTTGTGTTTGTATAGGCACGCCAATCAGGATTATTTTTATATACACCTAACCATCTATTATTAGTCCCTTCGTTGGTTTTCAAGTAGTTTCCATCGATAGACCAAATATAACCACTGGTTGTATTGGTGCCGATTCGTACACCGGAATTGGAATTGGTTGTATAGAGCCATGTTGTCGTTGAACCTTTAGGATAAATTCTTCCGGTAGAAGTGTTAAGGTTCCATAACAAATTGTCCATCGTGTAACCGGAAGTTACAATAGTAATGGATCCGGCTGCATAAGTGACGATCACCGCGATTGGTGTCGATGCTCCGTTGTTGTTCATGGCATAAGTAGTACCTGTACCGTTGTCTGCGGTCATGGTAATCATGATTTCATCCGTTTCGGTAATGTTGTCCCATTCTACTTGAGACCATGTTTGAGCCGATGTTGTCAAACAACAGATACTCAATACAGTAATTGTAATTAAATGTGTAAATAGTTTCATTGTTATATTTATTTAATAATTGTTATATTTATTTAATAATATTCATTTCAAATAAAATCTCTATTTTCAAATAGCATGTTTTTTTATTAATATTCGCCATGTTTTTTAATTAACATTTGCATAGTTCGTTGAAATTTTTGTTATCATGATTAAGTATGCAAATGTAAAAACTTATGTTAATATTTTTTTAAATTAAAAAAATTTTTTTTAATTAAGTTTTTTTATAAAACCTTTCATGAATACAATTCAATAAAGACAAAAATTCGCTTTTAATATTATGTTACACAAGAATATATCGTTGTAACATATCCGTTATGTTTCGAAAAAAATCGGGTGAAAGAAAAAATATTTTCCTTTTTTAGTGATGGCAAAAAAATTTTTTTCTAAAAAAATCGATAATTCTTTTCCGTTTCAAATGATGAATTCGATCAAAACCGGCTCATTTTTTATTAATTATTGTTAAAAATAAAATTAACATTTATTAGTGTATTTTTTTTTAAAATTAAAGTGGAAAGAGAAACCACGATAGATGAAAAGAAAGCCTCACCCCGAAAAAAAATTTCATGGTACAACACAAAGCATAAAAAAAACATCTCGATGGCATCCTTTCTATCCCACAGCCAACTATTTTTCAATGGACAAACAACCCATCACCATTTATGAATCACCTTAATAAAAAAAATCATCAATTTGTAAGGTTAAAAGAATAAATATTTAATTTTGCAAACGCAATTACAAATCATTTTTTTATAGCAAAATCATCAATAATTCCATTACAATGAAACACATGATCCACGTACTCTTTTTGGCGGCTATCAGTGCAACGATGTTTTCATCGGCGGCACAAAACACCAAAGCTATTCAAAAAGGGATTTTCAAAAGTTCCGATAGTTATGAAGTTCAAGTGTTGGGAGTCGGACAAGACGGCACCAAAGTATTTCGCATTTGGTCATTTGATCGGACGGTTGATGCTGCCGTTTTAAAAGCTCAGCGCGATGCCGTTGCCGCATGTATGTTTACCGGATTGCCGGGCAGCAGCTACACAAACCCGACTCCTGCCCTATGTTCTGCCGCCGATATTGATGCCCATCAAGATTTTTTTGACACTTTTTTTGCTTATCCTCAAAAAGACGGCTCCGGTGGCGAATATCTCCGATTCATTCAACGCACTTCTGATGAAACCCCTTCCGGTGATTTACGAATCAAAACCAAATCGGGTTTTAAAGTTGCCATTGATGTACAAGTGTTATACAACAACTTGCGACAATATTTAGAAACTGCCGGCATCATCAAAGCCCTCAATTCCGGTTTCTAAACATTTCGTTCATTATAAAAAAAATAAATTCAACACAACCAAGTCAAAATCATGAAAACTATCAAGAATACACTTATTGTTTTGCTATGTGTTTGTTACGCATCATTCAGCCATGCACAAACAACAGCCGCCGAACAATCTCCGGAAAGCAAACGCATTTCTATTGCAGTAGTTTTACCTTCCGCTATGCCCGTCAACGACAACGATGCCGACATTCTTTTCAACCGATTAACACAAAGCATCGCCCTCAACGGACTTTCATCACTATCTCATTCAGCAAAATTTGTAATGGTGCCAAGCATTACCGTTCTTTCCAAAGAAGTTACCACACAAGTGCCACAACAATTTGTAGTAGAATTGGAACTAACCCTGTTTTTAGTCGATATGTCTAACAAAAACATTCTTCAACAAAGCTCTATGACACTCAAAGGCATTGGACCGACAGAAACAAAAGCCGTCAACAAAGCCATCACAACGCTACAAGCCCGAAGTCCGCAACTCAAAAAATTTATTGTTCAAGGCAAAGAAAAAATTGTTGCCTATTACGAAGATCAATGCGAAATTTTGATGAAAAGCATCCAATCTTTCATCGATCGAAAAATGTTTTTTGAAGCCTACTTTGAACTGATTGCAGTCCCTCATTTGAACAACAACGTCGGCTGCTACGAACAATCGCTGCTGCTGCTGCAACAAATAGAGGAAGCACAACAACAAGAAGCTCAAAACAAAATGAATAACGAAAAATCTGATGTCGATTGGGTAGAAAACAACACCGAAACAACTACACCCGATGCACCGTCTCATCAACAATAATCACTCTTTCAAAAAAAAATACCGTATGAAAAAAGTTGTATCCTTTATTTTAATACTGTTGCCTTTGATGGCAATAGCACAAATTCGCGTTGAAGAAACCAGCCACAAACACCAACCCGATTGGATCAACGGCACTGAAAAAAGCTACTTGATCGTTTCCGAAACAGCACCCGACATCGAAACGGCTAAACAAAAAATATTACTCAACCTCAAATCGCAAATTGCCGAAACCGTTGCCACAAAAATCATCTCAGAATCGACCCTTTCTACCTCACAAAATTTTGATGGAGAAAACACACAATTTCAACAAGATTTCGACCAATATGTGGTATCAAAAGCGGCAAATATTCCATTTATCAACAATATTTCGCTATCAAAAGCCACCGACTACTATTGGAAAAAGTTGTATAACAAAAAAACAAAGACTTATTACTACGAATACCATATCAAATATCTGTTGATGGAGATCGACATCAAAAAAATGGTGGACGAATTTCAACAACACGAACAAGAATTATCACAAACGTTGAACGATTTTGAAAATAATTTGGATGCCGTCACCTCTGTTGAAATGATCGATAGAAATATCTCAAATCTTAAAACTTTTCGTAACGAATTTGAAACCGGCGATATACGTTACATTAAAGCAGAACAACTGATCAATGACTACCAAAAACTCTACAAAAACATCACCATTGAAGAGGTAAAAAGCACCATAGGCTCGGTGAATATTCGACTGACTTTGAACGGAAAACCCATCACAACGGCTCAAATGCCAAAAATCACATCTAATTGTGCTAACCAATTCAATACAAGAAAATTGGACGAAGTATTAAGTATCGATTTCGATTTTTTCGATTGTTATGATGATGATAGTAATTGGATCAACATTCAATATAAATTGGGTAGCAATTTCGTATCAAAAAAGATTTTCATCAAAATGAAGTAATTTTTTTAATTATTAATATTCAAAGCATTATTATAGAAATTTTATAATAATGCTTTTTTTATGGATAAAAGTTACTTTTCGGCAATAGAATCGACATGGCCATTCAAAAAAATTATTGATAAAAAATTGAAATCAGTTATAATAAAAAGGATTTTTGTCAGTTATGGTAATTCATGAAAAAAAGGATATTCATCGCATTATTAGTATGGCTGCCGTTTTATGGCATGGCACAATATCTGGAAGTGGGACCCCTGGGAGGACTCACCTATTATGTCGGTGATTTGAATCCGAAACTACATTTCAACATGAGCAAACCGGCTTTTGGAGCCGTCATTCGCTACACTTTCGATGCACGATTTACGGCACGAGCCAACATCATCAGCGGGAAAATTGCAGGCGATGACTTAAAAACCCAAGCTGTCAGCCATCGCAATCTCAATTTTTCTTCCAATGTTACCGAACTCTCACTACAAGGCGAATTGCATTTTTTTAAATACAAAACCGGTTCTAAACGCCATTGGTTTACCCCCTATCTTTTTGGCGGAGTCGGAATCATGCTTTTCAATCCCCAAACCATTATCAATGGAGAAAAAGTCAATCTACAAGAGTTGGGTACCGAAGGGCAATTTTCAGCCGTCTATCCCGATCGTCAGCCCTACAATCTCACACAAGTGTGCGTTCCGTTTGGCTTCGGCGTAAAATTCGGTTTTTGGAAACGATTGTGTTTGACCATAGAATGGGGCATGCGCAAAACTTTTACAGATTATTTAGACGATTGCAGCCAAACCTATTATTTAAACCACGAAGTAACTAATTATTCCAACGTGGCAGCAGAAGCCTCCGATCCCACACACAATCATCATTTTGATGATAAACGCGGCGAAGCCCAATTCAAAGATTGGTACAACTTTACCGGTTTGACATTGACTTATAAAGTCAACTTTAAACAAGTAACCACTTGTATCGATTTTGAGCAAAAAAAATATTATCATTAAACCTTAATATAGAGCCTTCAAAAAGACAAAAAAAAACATACCTTTGCAGTTTTCAATTTGTATCGATCATATATTTGTAAATGAATGATTTAAAAGAACATATAAATATTAATACACTTCCAAAGCATATCGGAATCATTATGGATGGCAATGGACGTTGGGCTACAAAACAAGGTAAAGAACGCGTTTTCGGTCATCAACACGGTATTCAATCCGTCAGAGAAGTTACCGAAGCCTGCACCGAATTGGGTATCCCCTATCTGACATTGTATGCCTTTTCTACCGAAAATTGGAATCGTCCTCAAGCAGAAGTTCAAGCGTTATTTCAATTGCTAATATACAACTTAAAAGCCGAAACACCCACTTTTCAAAAAAACAACATTCGCTTAAATGTTATCGGCGACATCAACGCTTTCAACCAAGAGACACAACAAAACCTTGCCGAATGTTTGCAAATCACCGCACAAAATACCCGATTAACCCTCACGTTAGCTTTGAGTTATAGTGCTCGC
>JAQUSR010000112.1 GCA_028710155.1 Bacteroidales bacterium
TGAATTATCCAAAAGCGGCGATCAACTCAATTATCAATATTTAGGACAAATGCTGGGCATTCCGTTTGTTCCGACAACTGCCAACAAAGGCATTGGTATTCATCATGTTATTGATACCATTATTGATGTTTACGAAGAGAAAAAAGGGCTTACTAAGCATATTCATATCAACTATGGCAACACCATTGAAACTGCTATTACCAAAATCAAACAAGTTTTAAATGTCAATTCTGCCGTCATTGATGCTTATGCCAGCCGCTATTTAGCCATCAAACTCATTGAAAACGAAAAATCCATTAACGCACTTTTACAAAAAGAAACCGTCAATTTTTCGATGATTGAACAAGTTGCCGAAAAACAGCGAAAAATCATCACCGATGAATATCACGAAGATACAGAAACTGTGATTACCAATGCCAAATACGGTTTTATTAGAGGTGCATTGAAAGAAACCTACATACCTGCTACTACCAAAGCGGTTGACAGAGCCACAAAAATAGATAATCTATTAACTAACAAATGGTTAGGATTTCCTATTTTGCTGGTTTTCTTATGGATCATGTTTCAAACCACCTTTACATTAGGCGCCTATCCACAAACATGGATTGAAATGGGTGTGGATGCCTTAAGTAATTGGATGACACAACTTCTACCTCAAGGATTGTTGAACGATTTTTTGGTTAACGGAATCATTGCCGGCGTGGGAGGCGTTATTGTTTTCCTTCCCAACATATTGATACTCTTCTTTTTCATATCACTAATGGAAGATACGGGATATATGGCACGCGCCACCTTTATTTTAGATAAAATGATGCATAGAATCGGATTGCACGGTCGGTCTTTTATTCCGTTGCTGACCGGTTTTGGATGTAGCGTTCCGGCTATTATGGCAACCCGAACTTTGGAAAATAAAAAAGACCGCATCCTCACCATGCTCATCATTCCGTTTATGTCGTGTTCGGCAAAACTTCCCGTTTACCTATTATTAGTATCCGCATTTTTTACTCAATATCAAGGGCTTATTCTTTTATCCATCTATATCATCGGCATTATTGTTGGTATTTTAGTCGCTATTTTATTAAAGAATACCGCTTTCAAAAAAGAATCGGAACAATTTGTTATGGAACTTCCCCCCTATCGAAAAGCAACACTTAGAAATACCGGAATGCACATGTGGAATAAAAGTGCTGAATATCTTAAAAAAATGGGAACCGTGATTTTAATAGCATCTGCCATCATTTGGGCATTGAGCTATTTTCCGCAACACAATATCAAAACTCAAGAAATCGATCATCAAATCACTCAATGTCAACTCAATAATAACCTTACCGACTTACAAAAGAGCGATTCTTTAGCACACTTATCACAACTCAAACATGCTACTCAACAAGAATATTCGTATATCGGGCGTTTGGGAAAAATCATCGAACCGGTGTTGCGTCCATTGGGTTTCGATTGGAAAATGAGCGTTTGTATTCTAACCGGTTTTGCTGCCAAAGAAACCGTTGTCAGCTCAATGAGCATTTTATATCACAACAACTCGTCTAACGATGATGAAAATTCAGCATTGATACAAGCACTGCGTTCCGAAAAATATTCCTCGGGAAACGCTCCGGACAATTAGTTTTCAGCCCTTTAGTAGCTTATACGTTTTTAATATTTATTCTTCTTTATTGTCCCTGCATTGCCACCGTCATTGCTTGTCGCAAAGAATCATCTGCAAAATGGTCTGTTTTTTTGATTGTATATACCACATTAATTGCATGGATTATTTCATTTGGGATCTATCAAATCGGAATTCTTTTTTAAATCATTGAACATCACCCTCTGCAATCAAATTATTCAACAGCGCATAAACGGTTAAACCTGAAACCGATTTAATGCCTGTTTTTCGCGTAATATTTTTCCGATGCGAGATCACCGTGTGAATAGAAATATTCAACTTATCTGCTATATCCTTATTAATCATTCCTTTAGCCACTGCAATCAACACATCTATTTCTCGTTTGGAAAGTTCGTAATTCTCCGATATATCATTTTTCATCGACAAGGCTTCCTTCAATTTTGATTCAATACGCATTTTATTATCTTCCAACGAAATGATACCATGGTATTGTTTCAAAATATTGGAATCAATATATTGATAATGCAACGCCACAATAGTTAATTGTGCGAAAGATTCAAAAATGGAATGCAACCACCAACGTTTCGAAAAATCAACCATTATCGGATTGATAATTAATACATCAGGACGAAAATACGGCAATCGTTCCATCAATCGATCCATAGAATCCACTCGACCTACCACCGTAAAAGAATCACTACTCTTTAATAATGACGTCATTCCCTCCGAAATCATGTCATACGGTTCGGCGATTAACACTTTATAAACTTTATTTGCTGCCATTTTCTTCCAATGTTTCAACGTAAGGTGCCAAAATTTTCTCTTCAATCAATGCATGTTTACTCAAATCGGCAGAAAGAATAAAAATATCCGATAACACCGAAATTCGCTCATTCTGACAAAGTTCGCTAGGTAAATATTTGATCAAAATATTGATTAAATCTGTCAGTTTATCTTCAATATTGCTGTGATTTTCTTCAAATTGATGAATATTGTATGCCGTTGATTTTTCTCCTCGCAACAAATTTTTGATATATGGAAACACCGTCTCTTCTTCATATCGAAAATGTTTTATAACCTCCTCTTTATATTCCGAAAAAAACCGTTGCAACACAGCCCCATTGCCCAAAGAACACGACTGTGTAATGATTTGCATATTTTGTTCAATGACCTGCAAACGCTCATTTAAATAATAATCGTGCGATGCTAATAAATATGGAATCATCTCTTTCATATCTATTTGCATTAATTCTGATTTAGTCGGCAAATAATCTTCAAAAGTATAAACATTGCTTAATAACAGAAAAAATTTCGTAGAAACATGATATTGACGACAAACCTCATCCACATTTTTATCGCCAAAACCCAAGGCGATACCAAAACGAGACAACATCAAAATCAAATTATTATTAATCAATAAAACATCAGCAAATTTCATTTTTGCCGTAAAAAGAGTGTTATTCATGATGCTATTTTTTTGATGGCAAATGTAAGTAGAAATAAGTAAAAAACACTCTACAAAAACACAATTTTCCGCTAGCCGCAAAAAAAACAAGTGTTTTTTGAAGACACCATCAACACTCAATATTTAATGATATTTTTATCATCATCGTAATCTATTAATATATCAATTATTATACATAGACAATATCTATACAAATATAGATATTATCTGTTTGTTTGAATAATTCAACAGTATTACCTTTGTATCACAAAATGAAACAAATATTAATAACAAAATAAATTAAAATTTAAAAATTGGAGGACTAACATTATGAAATCTCAATTAAATGTATTATTAGCTGACTTAGCTGTCGAGTATCACAAATTACAAAACTTTCATTGGTATGTTGCCGGACCGGATTTCTTTGCCGTTCATGCACAACTCGAAAACTACTATGATGCCATTAACGAAGCTATTGATGAAGTGGCAGAAAATATGCTGATGATCGGTGAAAAACCGGCAGCTTCACTCAAAGAATTTTTGGAAATCGCCAAAATCAAAGAAGCAAAAGCCGAAAAAATTAGCTCAAAAGAAGTTTTTTCAGAAGTATTAACAGACTTCAACTACTTGTTAAACAGTGCAAAATTAATTAAAAAATCTGCCGATAGCGAAGATCTCTACTTAATTTCGGCACTGATGGATAACTACATTCAACAATTCAGCAAAAACATTTGGATGCTGAACCAAGTGGTCAAATAAACCTACTTGAAACTACATTTTTTATTACAAAGAAAGGGAGCCTTGTCTCCCTTTTTATATTTCTTTAAATCAATTGATTGGCGTTATAAAACAATCTTCCGTTGAGAAATGCCACTTGTTTTTGTGATGAATGTAGCAGCATTATGGTAAACATATTTTTGGGCACGATTGATTTTAAATATCACTCAATGTAACTTTTTGCTCAATCATTCGTCTTAGTAACATTATTTTTATGATAAAAAAAACATCTTTTTGTTCACTCAAAATTATTTATCAAATCGTATATATATATGAAAGGTTTAAAGTTTATGATTGCCGCTTTTGTAGTGGCATTTTCGTTTTTTGCTCAAGCACAAGAGAGTGCTTTATGGTTGCGATATCCGGCCATATCGCCCGATGGCAATACCATCGTTTTTTGTCATAAAGGCGACATTTTTAAAGTTCCGGCTAATGGAGGGAAAGCCATCCAACTGACTACCAACGCCGCCTACGATTTTGCTCCGATATGGTCGCCCGATGGAAAACAAATCGCTTTTTCATCTAACCGTTACGGCAGTTTCGATATTTATACCATGCCGATTGAAGGTGGTGCTCCCACTCGTTTGACTTTTTGGTCGGGACACGAAACCCCACTCAGCTTCAGCCGCGATGGAAAAAATGTTTATTTTTCAACCATCATCCTCAACGACTGCAACTATTCACAATTTCGCAACGCCGGTTTTACACAGGTTTACGAAGTATCGACTGAAGGTGGTCGCCCGCAATTGTTTTCGCCGGTGTGTATGAACGACATCTGTTTCAACAACGATGGATCGAAACTGCTCTACCACGATAAAAAAGGGTACGAAGACGAATGGCGTAAACATCACACCTCGTCGGTTACACGCGATGTATGGATGTATGACGTTGCTGCTCAAAAACATACTAAAATTTCCGATTTTGTTGGCGAAAACAGAAACCCGCTCTTTGTTCCCAACGATGAAAATTCCATCTACTACCTGAATGAAAAAAGCGGTTCTTTTAATGTTTATAAACGCAATTTATCCACAAACAATGAAGTGCAACTTACCAGTCATACTAACCATCCGGTTCGCTTTTTGTCGGTTGCCGACAATGGAACAATGTGCTACTCGTTTGATGGTGAATTATATACTCTGAAAGAAAATGGACAACCGAAAAAATTGTCCGTCGCCATCGCCATTGACGATACAGAATCCGACTACAAAATCGATTTTATGAAAGGCGGAATCACCACTATGGCAGTGGCTCCGAGCGGAAAAGAGATCGCCTTCATCATTCGTGGCGATGTTTATGTAACTTCTGCCGACTACGAAACCACTGTTCGTATCACCAACACGCCTGAACAAGAACGCAATATCAACTTCAGTCCCGATGGGCGTATGTTGGTCTATTCGTCTGAACGCAACGGCTGCTGGAATGTTTACACCTCCGAAATTGTTCGTAAAGAGGACAAAATGTTTATCTATGCCAACGAAATCAAAGAGAAAGCTGTAACCGAAGGCAACATCGCTTGTTTTCAACCCTCATTTTCGCCCGATGGAAAAGAAATTGCCTACTTGGAGAATCGTACAACGTTGAAAGTGATAAATTGGGCAACTAAAGCCACACGAACCATCCTTGACGGAAAATACAACTACTCTTACTCTGATGGTGACCAATATTATGAATGGTCTCCCGATGGCAAATGGTTTGCTGTCAATTT
Source organism: Bacteroidales bacterium (assembly GCA_028710155.1). Classification (GTDB taxonomy): domain Bacteria; phylum Bacteroidota; class Bacteroidia; order Bacteroidales; family WRLA01; genus WRLA01. The sequence goes on from JAQUSR010000112.1 coordinate 5,551, forward strand.
CTTTGAAACAGGCGGTTGGAATTATGCCGATTTGGGTATGGTGAAAGCTGACGGCAGCGGCGAGATTCATAATCTGACCGAAAGCGGCTACGGAGACAACGGTGGCACCTTTGTGATGGACGGCAACGCCATTATGTGGTATTCCGACAAAAACGGCTATCGCAGTCACGGCAGCTGGGGATCAGAAGAAGACATTTATATTATGTTTTTCAACCAAGAATCGTTCGACAAATTCAAAATGTCGAAAGAAGAGGCTGCCTTATTAAAAGAGCAGGAAGAAGCTGCCAAAAAAGAAGAAACAGCTCAAGAAGACGACACCAAAAAGGACAAAAAGGATAAAAAAGACAAAAAATCGGATACCGACACTGACACTATCAAATTGCCGGAAATCACTTACGATTTTGAAAATATTGAGGACCGCGTCATTCGTATGACGGTTGCCTCTGCCCAATTGGGAAGCAGCTTTTTGAATAAAGAAGGCACCAAATTGTATTATTTTGCCGCTTTTGAAAAAGGTTACGACTTGTGGGAACGCGATTTTAGAGAAAACACTACAAAATTAATCGCTAAGTTGGGCACTTCGTATGCCTCGTTGCAATCCGACAAAGAAAAAGAAAAACTTTTTATGCTGTCGAATGGTCAAATCAGCTTGGTGGAAACCGACAAAGGCTCAACCAAACCCGTTTCCATCAGTGCCGAATTCAACTATCGTCCTGCACAAGAACGCGAATATATTTTCAACCACGCATGGCAGCAAGTGCAAGATAAATTCTACGATCCCAACATTCACGGCATTGATTGGAAAATGTATCACGACACGTATGCACGCTTTTTACCGTTCATTAACAACAACTTCGATTTTGCCGAGATGTTGAGTGAAATGTTGGGCGAATTGAACGCTTCGCACACCGGATCGGGCTATCGTTATAGCAGCAATGGCGACAACACCGCTGTTTTCGGAATGTTTTTCGACCCCGATTTTGAAGGCGATGGATTGAAAATTGTTGAAATTTTAGAAAAAAATCCCATCACCAAAGCCTCTTCCAAAATCAAAGAGGGTGTGATTATCCAAAAAATTGACGGCAACGAAATTAAAGCCGGAGAAGATTATTTCCGTTTTTTGAACAAAAAAACCGGAAAAACTATCGTTCTCACCCTTTCAGATGGTGCCACACAATGGGAAGAACGCGTTAAACCGATTTCGCGCGGACAAGAAAACGAATTGCTATATCAACGCTGGGTAAAACAACGGGAGCTTTTAGTCGATTCTTTGTCGGGTGGAAAAGTAGGTTATGTACATGTTCGCGGCATGGATAGCCCGAGTTTCCGCAAAGTGTATTCCAAAGTTTTGGGCAAATTTCGCAACAAAGAAGCCATCGTCATTGACACCCGTTTCAATGGTGGCGGCTGGTTGCACGACGATTTGGCAACACTCTTCAGCGGAAAACGTTACGCCGATTTGGAACCACGCGGACAATACATCGCCTCTGAACCGATGAATAAATGGACAAAACCATCGTGCGTAGTAATAAACGAATCCAACTACTCCGATGCACACGGCTTCCCGTTTGCCTACAAAGCATTGAATATCGGTAAATTGGTTGGAATGCCTGTTCCGGGAACCATGAC
>JAQUSR010000113.1 GCA_028710155.1 Bacteroidales bacterium
CTCCTATTCTTCTTGTAAGGTTTTTTTCAGTTTCAATAAAGCCACTTTCGTTTCGGCAGTTGTTTCTCCCAACAACGATGCAATCTCTTGTGCTACACGCATTTGTTTCTTGATAACTTCATCTGTAGTTTCCAAAGTCTCCATCTTCATCGCTGTCAATTTATCTTCGTAATTCACTTTTGAAGTCACATCTTTCATCATGCCAAACAACGCATTATGTCCTTTTAAAACATTAATCGACAAATCAATATATGAATTTGTTTTAGGAATGAATACCTTTTGTTTTTCGATATTGCTGTTAGAGTTGGCAACCAACATATAATCAGTCGGATTGAAAAAATCGACTGCCGGACGACCTTTCACATATTCCTCTTCGATACCCAACAAAGCCCGTGCTTTGGAATTGATTTCTAAAATATTCATATCATTATCAATAACTATCAATCCATCGGGACTATTTTGAATGATTTCGTACGACATCGATTCGGCTCGTTCACGCATATAGGGCAAGCAAATTTCAATATCGGCATAACCGTTAAACACCGCCCACGCTTTTTCGCGACAAGTGGCATAACCACAAGCACCACAGTTAAGCTCATCTTCCGGTTTTGTTTTTCCGGTTTTGGCTAAGATCGCTTTAATCTCATGCTCCGTTGGCGGAATACTATGATTTCTGATTCGTGGATAAGTTGCCGTCAAATCGACATTTAAAGTCTTTTCAACACCTTCCGAAGGCATGGTTTCGATCTCTTTTTTCACATATTCTCGAATATCGGAGGTAGCTTTGATGCTTCCGCCCTGATATTCCAAACTGCACGGTCCGTTAACACACGAATCTTGACAAGTGTTCAGTTCCAAAAAAACGCCCGACAGACTTTCGATGTTTTCCAACACCTGAGCGCAGCGAAAAATACCATCTACCGCCATATATTCATAACCTTTCGGCAACTTTTCAAACGATTGAATAATACCGTGACTGATAGGATATGCCTTCGATTTGTTGGCTGAATTACCTTTGGCTTCCATCTGCAAAGTAGCGATTTCGCTCAACACAATATTACTCTCTTCAAACATTTGATTCAAATCTTCAAACGTCAAAACACCGTCAATTAAATTGCTTTCAGCGGCTTCGCGTTTTTTGGCAATGCACGGTCCAATAAAGACAATTTTATCGTTTGGATGTTGTGCCCGAAGAATTTTGGCATGAGCAATCATCGGAGAATCAACCGGAGCCAAATATTTCAACGCTTTGGGATAATACAATTGAATCATCCGACACGCTGCCGGACATGCCGAGGTGATGAAATTTTTAAAATTTCCGGTCTCCATCAGTTGCTGATATGCTTTTGTAACAGCATTAGCTCCAACAGCCGTCTCTTCAGCATCGTTGAAACCCAATTTTCCCAACGCAATTTTCAAGGTAGAGAAATCTTGAACGCCAAAACTCGAAATGAACGAAGGTGCCACACTTGCCACAACTCGACTATCGCTTTGCAACAATTTCTTGACTTCATTCATCTCACTATGAACTATTTTCGCATTTTGCGGACATACCAATGTACATCTACCACACAAAATACAACGATCTTCAATGATTTTTGCCTGATGATTTTTTACATCAATAGCTTTAACAGAACACTCTCGCAAACATTTATAACAATCTCTGCAACGAGCATCTTTAAATTCTAAATATTCAGCCATCTCAATTTTTTTATTTCCAAAAACAAATCCTAACTTTGAAATTAAAACTTAACAAGTTCGATACAATTGATCACCGAACTTGTTAAGTTCTTCCATTACCCTATCAACAATTTAATAACGGATAAATATCTTTTACAAAAAGATCTTCTGCATTATCTTTGTTGACATTATGAAGAAATAGTTGGTCTTCGCCAATTTTTTCCACTGAGGCGGCATCCAAACCATCTGTTTTGACGGTTACACCTTGGGCACAAAATCCCAAACAAAAACTCGCCTGCAAATCAACAAGGTCTTCAACATCGTATTTTTTAAGGATCTCTTTCATCTGTTCAATAACATCATACGATCCTTTTAAATGACATGAACTGCCTACACATACTTTGATATTCATATTATTAATATTTATTTTTTAGAAATCTATTTTTGTTCCATAATAGGTGCAAATCAACAATTGTTCCATCTCTTTCGGAGTGATCGGACGCGGATTGGAACCTGTACATGCATCTCCAACTGCCAATTGTGCAATGTTTTTTACCTTATCATTAAATTCTTTCTCGCTGATTCCAAAATCTTTCAACGTTTTGGGAATGTTCAATTTAACGTTGTATTCATCAATTTTATTGCATAAAGCATCCACCAGCTCTTTATCGTTATTTCCTTGTAAACCAATCGATTTTGCAATTTCAGCATATCTTTTGGAGGCATTTTTTGCATTAAATTGGATTACATACGGCAGGTAAATGGCGTTGGCACATCCGTGCGGAATATGACCGGTCGAAAAAGCTGCTCCCGTTTTGTGTGCCATCGAGTGCGTGATACCCAACAACGCATTTGAGAAAGCCATTCCTGCCATACATTGAGCGTAGTGCATCTGCTCACGTGCCTCCATATTGCCTTGATACGAATCTGTCAAATAATCGAACACCATCGCAATGGCTTTCAGTGCCAAAGGATCCGTAAAAGGTGAATGTAAAGTAGATACGTAGGCTTCGATGGCATGGGTTAAAGCATCCATTCCGGTATGAGCCGTCAATTTTTGCGGCATCGTTTCTGCCAAATCGGGATCTACAACGGCAATGTCGGGCGTAATATTAAAGTCGGCTAACGGATATTTGATTCCTTTGGCATAATCGGTAATGACCGAAAAAGCGGTTACCTCCGTAGCAGTTCCCGAAGTCGAAGGAATGGCTAAAAACCGTGCTTTTTGACGCAATTCGGGAAAGTTGAACGGTGTAATTAAATCTTCGAAAGTCGTTTGAGGATATTCGTAAAAAGCCCACATCGCTTTGGCTGCATCAATCGGCGAGCCACCACCCATGGCAATAATCCAATCCGGCTGAAACGCCCGCATGGCTTCTGCTCCACGCATCACCGTTTCAACAGACGGATCGGGCTCTACATTTTCAAATAATTGCACTTCAAAATTTGCCTCTTTTAAATAGTTCTCTACTTTTTCCAAAAAGCCGAATTTTTTCATAGAACCTCCGCCAACAACGACGATGGCTTTGTGTCCTTTTAATGTTTTCAAAATTTGCAATGATCCTTTTCCATAATAAAGATCACGCGGTAAGGTGAATCTGTTCATAATGTTTAATTTTTATTGTTAATAAATGATTTTTCTAATTTGTCTGTTAGGTAAAAACGAAGTCGTGGTTTTGCGATTTTCAATTTTTTTTCTGACTTCGACTTTACCTTTTCGACATTTTAATTAACTAACTATCTGTTTTTACTAAATTTTATATTTATTCTTCTCCGTAATAAGCTTGTTGATAAATTTCCATAATTTCGCTGACCAACGGATATTTCGGATTGGCACCTGTGCATTGATCATCGTGAGCTTTGTCAGACAAATTTCTAAGGTTTGACATAAAAACCGTTTCATCAACTCCGGCTGCTTTAATCGACATCGGCATATTCATTTCACGCATCAACTGTTTGATGGCTTTGATAAAATTGTCGATGCTCTCTTCGTTGGTAGCTCCTCCGAATCCTAAAAAACGAGCTGCTTTTGCAATTTTTTCGTCTGCAATAAAATGATCATATTTCGGGAATGCAACGAATTTATTTGGTTTTATCGAATTGTATTTCAGCACGTAAGGCAAAAGAATGGCATTAGCTCTTCCGTGAGGAATATGATATTCTCCTCCCAATTTGTGTGCCATACTGTGATTTAATCCCAAAAAAGCATTGGTGAACGCCATGCCGGCTATACACGAAGCATTGTGCATTTTTTCGCGCGCTTTCATGTCGCGTGAACCGTTTTCGTAGGCTCTTTTCAAAAATCCGAACACCAAATCCATCGCTTGCAATGCCAAACCATCGGTATAATCGTTGGCCATATTCGAAACATAAGCCTCCAAAGCGTGTGTCAAAACATCCATTCCGGTATCTGCAGTAGCAGTTTTCGGCATCGACATTACAAACTGCGGATCAATGATGGCAACATTCGGTGTCAGTGAATAATCAGCCAAAGGATATTTGATATTTCCGTTTTTGCGGTCGGTGATAACAGTAAAAGAAGTCACCTCGCTACCTGTGCCTGAAGTGGTTGGAATAGCCACCATTTTGGCTTTTGAACCCAAATGAGGAAACTTTACAACCCTTTTGCGAATATCCATAAACTTTTGTTTCAAACCGTCGAAAGTGGCATCAGGATGTTCATAAAACAACCACATTCCTTTAGCAGCATCCATCGCCGACCCGCCGCCTAATGCAATGATGACATCAGGTTGAAACATTCGCATTTCAGCAACGCCACGCATAATGGTTTCCACATCCGGATCCGGTTCTATATCGGAATAAATTTTAAAATGACACGTCTCTTGTCTTTTTCTCAAGTAATACAACACTTTGTCAACGTATCCTAATTGAACCATCATCGGATCAGTAACGATAAACGCTTTCGTGATGCCTTCCATTTTTTCGAGATATTGTACCGAATCATTTTCAAAATAAATTTTCGGTGGAATTTTAAACCATTGCATATTCACTCTTCTTTTAGCGATTCTTTTTTTATTAATTAAATTAACCGTTGAAACATTGGCAGTGGTGCTATTGTGTCCGTACGAACCGCAACCCAAAGTCAACGAAGGTGTATTGGTGTTGTAAATGTCACCGATGGCTCCTTGTGATGATGGCGAATTGACAATGATACGTCCCACTTTCATGGCTTTTCCGAATTTCAAAATCAAATCGTCATTCGTACTATGAATAATTGCAGAATGTCCTAAACCACCAAAATCCAACATCTTACGACAAATTTCAAAACCTTCTACATGATTATTGACAACAAAATAGGCTAAAACCGGCGAAAGTTTTTCACGCGAAAGCGGATATTCCGGTCCAACATCTTTCAACCGAGCAATTAAAATTTTGGTGTTTTCAGGCACTTTCACACCCGATTTCTCGGCAATCCAATGAGCAGACATGCCCACAACATCCGGATTTACAGCTCCTTTTTCGTTGTTGATTACAAATTTTGAAACAGCCTCTATCTCTTTCTCGTTCAAAAAATAGCAACCATTTTCCTTCATATAGTCTTCGAAAAGTTTAGAAATTACTTTATCGACAACCACAGCTTGTTCAGAAGCACAAATCATTCCGTTGTCAAACGTTTTCGACAACATTAAATCGGTGCAAGCACGTTTAACGTTAGCAGACGTTTCGATGTAGCAAGGTGCATTGCCCGGACCAACACCCAAAGCCGGTTTTCCGCAGCTATAGGCAGCTTTCACCATACCCGATCCGCCGGTTGCTAAAATCAACGATACTTTTGGATGATTCATCAACGCATTAGTAGCTTCAACAGACGGAAATTCAATCCATTGAATACAATTTTCCGGTGCTCCGACTTGAATGGCGGCATCTCGTAAAATTTGTGCAGCCGCTTTTGATGATTGTTGTGCTGAAGGGTGAAATCCGAAAATAATGGGATTACGTGCTTTTGCACAAATCAATGATTTAAACATGGTAGTAGAGGTAGGATTCGTAACAGGTGTTACACCGGCCACAATTCCTACAGGTTCAGCTACTTCTTCATAGCCTTCCAAGTCATTTTCATCGATAACGCCCACAGTTTTTTCATTCTTTATCGAATTCCAAATATATTCGGTGGCAAAAATATTTTTGATAATTTTATCTTCATAAACTCCTCTATGAGTTTCATCGTGAGCCAAACGAGCCAATTCCCGATGATGATCCAAACCGGCTAAAGCCATAGCATAGACAATCTTATCTACTTGTTCTTGATCCAATTCAACATACTCTTTCAACGCCTTTTCAGCTTTAATAACCAAAGCATCAATCATTTCGTTAATGTTGATTTTTTGCACTTCATTTTCAATTTTCTTTGTTGACATAACACAAATCGTTTATTGTTAATTGTTATTAATTATTTAATCATTTTTGCTAATTTACGAGACAAAACAGCTAATGATGCTGCCATATTTTCATCTTTGACCACAATATGATCTGGAACAACCAAATGAATGGGAGCAAAATTCCAAATTGCTTTGATTCCCGATTGAATCATAAGATCGCAAACATCTTGTGCACATTGTTTTGGTACAGTGATGATTCCCAAGTGAATATTCAATCTTTTGACCAAATTGGACAATTTCTCAATAGGAAAAACCATTTTATCATTTACTTTTTGATGAATCACATCTTCGCGTTCATCAAAAGCGGCTACGATATTTAAACCGTAATCTTTAAAACCGTCATACGATAATAAAGTGGTACCCAAACGCCCTACGCCAACCAAAATAGCATCATCAACGTTATTATACCCTAAAAATGTTTCAAAATCATCAATCAATTCATCTAAAACAAATCCGACACGAGGTTTTCCGGCTGTTGAGCTGACTAGAGCCAAATCTTTACGAACCAAAATCGGATTTAATTTTAGATCTTCTGCCATTTTTGTAGAAGAGATCACTTCCATTTTTTCTTCATTTTTTTCTTTTAAATAGTTATAATATCTCGGCAATCTCATTAACATTGCTGTAGAGATATCATCAATATCAAGCAGTTGATCTTTATTCATAACATTAATTTTAAGTTTTTCAATATTTATTTATCGATATTTTTTTATCGTTTTATATTTAAAAAAAAGATTTCAATCCATTAACTATATTTTCATTTGTTTATTGTATTATTCGATATTTTTTTATCGATTTAAAGTTAAACAAGAAATCTACTGCGGGGAGCAATAGATATTCTTGCATTAACCAAAAACAATTCACTATGAGAAATTTTTCTTTTCAGAGCATTTCGGACTCTGTATAGGAAATTGGCGGCTACCTACTTTCCCACATAAATGCAGTATCATCAGCGTGAGTGGGCTTAACTTCTCTGTTCGGAATGGTAAGAGGTGAACACCACTGCTATAACCACCATATAA
>JAQUSR010000114.1 GCA_028710155.1 Bacteroidales bacterium
CCTGCGTTGGTGATAAAAATTTTAGATCCGTTTAAAATCCATTTATCGCCTGCATCAACAGCCATGGTTTGTTGCATAGCTGCATCGGTTCCTGCATTGGGTTCGGTAAGTCCGAAAGCGCCAATCCATTCTCCACTTGCTAATTTTGGCAGATATTTCATCTTTTGCTCCTCTGTTCCATTTTCCATAATTGGAGCCATACACAACGAGGTGTGTGCCGAAACAATGACGCCGGTGGTTGCACAAACGCGTGACAACTCTTCTACCGCCATTGTATAAATTTGATTAGTACCACCTTGTCCGCCATATTGTTTTGGAATGGGAATACCCATTAATCCTATTTTTGCCATTTTTTGGACGGTTTCCATCGGGAATCTCTCTTCTTCGTCCACTTCAGCAGCTAAAGGTTTCACCTCGTTCTCTGCAAATTCTCTAATCATTTGCAGAAAGAGTTCTTCTCTTTTTGTTAGACTGAAATCCATATTAAATTCTAATTATATTTATAAAATCCTTCTCCGGTTTTTCTTCCCAACAGATTGGCTCTGACCATTTTTCTGAGCAATGGATGTGGACGATATTTATCTTCGCCAAATTCGGCATGAAGAACTTCCATAATTGCTAAGCAAACATCCAAACCAATTAAATCGCCCAATGCCAAAGGTCCCATCGGATGGTTAGCACCCAACTTCATGGCTTCGTCGATCTCTTCTTTGGTAGCAACGCCGTCGGCTAAAATACCGATACCTTCGTTGACCAACGGAATTAAAATTCTGTTGACTACAAAACCGGGGGCTTCGTTCACCATCACAGGTGTTTTTCCTATTGATGTGGCAAGTTCTTTGATTTTTGTGCAAACTTCTTCCGAAGTTTTTTGACCTTTAATCAATTCCACCAATTTCATAACAGGTGCCGGATTGAAAAAGTGCATTCCGATAACGTTTTGTGGACGTTGAGTGAATGCAGCAATTTCGGTAATCGACAACGAAGATGTATTGGAGGCTAAAATGGCTTCCGGTTTGCAAAGAGTATCCAATTGTTTGAACAACTCTTTTTTCAATTCCATGGTTTCTACTGCGGCTTCGATAATTAAATCAGCATCTTTACATGCTTCGTAATCGGTTGTCGTAGTGATGTTTGCTAAAGTAGCATCCATGTATTCTTTGGTAATTTTACCTTTTTCAACCAATTTTGATAATGATTTAGTGATTTTGCCAACTGCTTTTTCGTTGCTGGCTTCACTTCTGCTCTTCATTACAACCGGCATATTAGCTTGTGCAAATGCCTGAACAATGCCTGAACCCATTGTTCCTGTTCCAATAACACAAATTTTCATTTTATTATTTTTTATTAATTTGTAAATTTTATTCGTTAATATACAATGCTTTGCGTTTTTCCAAAAAGGCACTCATTCCCTCTTTTTGGTCTTTGGTGCTAAAACATTTCGAGAAATATTGATTTTCTAATTCGATAGCTTCTTTCGCCGATAAATCGTAGTTTTCGTTGATGCTTTTCTTGGCATATTTTACTGCAATCGGAGCAGCATGAAGAATATCGGTAGCCACTTTCAAACAATAGTCTATCAATTCTGGCTGAGGTACCACCGTATTGACCAACCCGACACGGAGTGCTTCGTTCGCTTTGATGTTGTTTCCAGTGTAAATCAACTCTTTGGCTAAACCTTGACCTACAATTTTGCTCAAACGATAGGTACCGGAAAAGCCCGGAATAATTCCCAATTTCACTTCAGGTTGACCAAAGACAGCATTTTCGGAAGCGATACGAATATCGCAAGCCAATGCCAACTCGCAACCGCCACCTAAGGCAAAACCGTTGATGGCTGCTATAACCGGGATTTCCAAATCTTCCAATTTTTTGAAAACGCCTGCTCCAAAACGCGAAAACTCTAATGATTCTGCTTCCGAAAATCCTTGCATTTGAGCGATGTCGGCACCGGCTACAAAGGATTTTGGTCCATCTCCAGTGATGATTAAAACCCGAACCGTTTTATCCAAATGGTCGATGAATGTATTGAGCTCTTTTAAAATATCGAGATTCAACGCATTAAGCGATTTTGGTGCTGAAATGGTTAGCAAGCAAATTTGCGGATGGCTGTTATCGACCAATAAATGATTGTATTCCATGATTTTTGGAATTATATAGCCATTGGTTTTAAGTCGTCGGCAATGATCAAAGTTGCTTCAGTAGCAGCTTGCACTTGTTCAACTGTAAATTCCGGATTAAGTTCTTTCAAAACAATACCTTTTGGAGTAACTTCCATGACACCCATTTCGGTAATAATCAAATTTACCTGACCTTTTGCAGTGAGCGGCAAGGTGCATTTTTTCAAAATTTTCGGATTACCTTTTGCAGTATGTTCCATTGCCAAAATGACAAGGCGTGCACCTACGATCAAATCCATGGCACCACCCATACCGGGAGTCAATTTTCCGGGAATCATCCAATTGGCAAGGTCGCCATGTTCATCCACTTGCATAGCACCCAAAATGGTAGCGTTGACATGACCGCCACGAATGATTCCGAAAGAAGTGGCTGAGCTAAATGATGAAGCTCCCTCTATAGCTGTAATATAGCCACCGCCGGCATTTACCAATTCGGGATCTTCTTTTCCGGCTTCCGGTGTAGCACCCATACCTAACATGCCATTTTCCGATTGTAATGTAACTTTTACTCCTTCGGGTAAATAATTGGGAATCAAAGTCGGTAAACCGATACCCAAATTGACTACATCGCCGTTTTTCAATTCGCGTGCTGCGCGTTTTGCGATAACTTCTCTGATTTGATTTTTGTCCATCATTTTTTGATTTTATATTTGTAATTATTTGATTTCTAATAAATATTTGGATTCACAGTCATTATTAATGGTTGATTCTGCGATCCATTTCTTGTGCAATATACGAAGCCACATCATCGGCAAATGTATTCATACCAAAACCGGCATCATAACCCAACTCTTTTGCCAATTCGTGTGTAACACGCGGACCGCCGCAACACAAAATCACCTTATCGCGTAAACCTTCGGCTTCGAGCATCTCTACCAATTCGGTTAAATTCTTGATATGCACATCTTTTTGTGTAACAGTTTGAGAAACCAATAATGCGTCTGCTTTCATTTCTATCGCTTTGGCAATAAATTCATCATTCGGAATTTGGCTTCCCATATTGAGTGCTTCAAACATCTCGTAACGTTCAATTCCGTAATGACCGGCATAACCTTTCATATTCATAACAGCATCAATACCAACAGTGTGTGCGTCAGTTCCTGTGCTTGCCCCCAACACCACGATTTTGCGTCCGATGTGTTCTTTGATAAATTCATCGGTCTCTTTCATGCCCCAAACGGTTGATTCCACTTTGGGAACATGAATGGTTGAAAAATCCACCGTATGCGTGCAAGAACCATAGCAATTTACGAAAGTGAATCCTTTTGTAAGTTCTTTGTAATAAACAACTTGTGGATTTTCAAATCCCATTTTTTTCATTAATTGTTTTGCCGCCTCCACAGCTTCATCACCACACGGTACGGGTAACGTGAAACTCATTTGTGTTTTACCGTCATTCATGGTATCGCCATACGGTCTGATTTTGGTTAAGTCTAATGTTTGATCAAAATCTTTTTGATCCATCGAATATAATCCGCCACTCATATTTTTATATTTTTTAATTCTTAAAAATCCATACAAAAACAATTTTTTGTATTTTTTTGTAATCAATAAAATTAATAAGAACGCAACATTATAATTTTCAATACTAAAGATAAAAAACCGGTTCTTATTTAACCAAAAATTACATTCGTGCAAAGGTATATTAAAAAGGGGAATATCACAAGTTAATTTTTAAAATTTTTACGATTAAATATTTTTTTAATAATTAGTATGAAATTCATTTTTTATACGAAAAAAAGATAATTTTTATTCAAATTTTGAATACCTTTGCTAATTAATTTTTTAAATACATTATTTAAGTTAAATATTTGATTATGAAAAAAATATCATGCCTATTATTTGCTTTTTCCATGATTGCCCTAATGATGACATCGTGCGGAAAAGAAGAAACTCCTATTGAATTCGATCAATCTCTTTTAATTGGAAAATGGAAAGACGGAACGCTCTTTGAACGCTACGACAACGACGGAAACGGTGCCACTTGGGATACCGCAGACGATGTATCGGAAGATGAAGCACAACCTTTTACCTGGACTCTCACCAATGACAATTTGGTTCAAATTCATATCATGGAAATGGGTGGAAGTATTCCAAAATCATACTATGTTACTACGCTCACCTCTTCTACTTTAAGTTATCACGATGATTATGGGGTAACTCACACTTTTTCAAAAGTACAGTAATTTTTTGTAGCGTTATGAAAAAAATATTGAAGATCATCGGAATCACTTTGGCTTCTATTGTGGGCGTGATTCTAATTGTGTTTGCCGTCGCTTCGTGGCTGATATTCACACCCGAAAAGCTCACTTCAATGGTCAACAAACAGTTGCCCAACTACATCACTTGCCCGACAAATTTCGAGAAAGTGGATTTAACACTTTTCAAGACTTTTCCCAACGTAGGTTTGGAAATCAATAAATTGTTAGTTCTCAATCCGAAAAACGGTTCACCTTCTGATACCGTTGCCTATGTCGAATCGTGCGTAGTTTCCCTAAATTTGATGGAATTTTTGAACAACGATGCCATTATTATCAAAGACGTTTCGCTCAACAACAGCTTTGCTAACGTTTATATCGACAAAGACGGAAGTTCTAATTTGGATATTTTTCCGACTGACGATGAAGTTGATACAACTAGCTCTTCTCTTGGCTCGTTGAATATTGATCAAATTTCAATCAACAATATGCGCTTGTTGTACAATGACTACACCAACAATATGTTTGCTGTTGTCAATCATTTGAATTTGGATGCCGATGCTTCGTTGATTGACGATGTGGCAGACGGAGACATTCAACTCGAAATGAGCGATTTATTGTTTCAAATGAAAGACTCTATTTCGTTGATGCAAGCCGATTTACGCAATGCAGATATTTCTTTGGACGGCAATATGAATTTGAATAGCGAATTAGCAGATATTAATCTGAAACTCAAAACCGATTCGATTTCTTATTTAATGTCCGACATCGAAGATTTTTATTTCCGTATTGATGGTAACGAGTTGAATTTGAAACTCAAAGGAGATGGAAAGCTCTCCGATTTCAATGGCGATGTTGAGGTGGAGACACCTTCTTTACTTGCCAACTATGCGAAAACCGATTATCTAAAAGAGGCTCCCGTTTCCATTAAATCGCCCATCAATTTGAATCTTGATGCGATGATTTACACTTTGAAAGATGCCGTCATCCATTTGTTTGATTTAGAATTAAATGCTAAAGGTGATTTTCAATTAGCTGAAAATGATGACATTCCAATGAATTTCACCTATCAGTTACAAGAATCAGAGATGAAAGACTTGCTAACTTTGGTGCCTGCCGAATACTCCGATATGATCAAAGGAATGGATGTGGAAGGCATTTTAGGTGCAACAGGAACGGTTTCAGGAATTTACAATGATTCGTTACTACCTATTGTTACTGCCGACATTGAATACAAAAAAGGCTCTTTCACCTATCCGGAAATGCTGCCTTACACTTTTACCGACATAAAAGCACAGTTGGCCGCTCATATTGATATGAATGTGGAATCAAATTCCAACGCTGTTATTAGCCACGTGAGTGCCAAAACGGGCAATAACACTTTTGAAGTCTCCGGAAATATTAAAGATTTCATGAACAACATGTTGTGCGATATTCAATTGAAAACCAAATTACACCTTTCAGAGTGGAAAGAGATGATACCTGAAGATATGAACGTGAACATGGAAGGCTGGGCTGATGCCGATTTGCACGCCAAAGTGTCGATGCCGCAAATTGAAGCCATGGCGTTGGAAACGATGAATATCAACGGAAAAATTCGTTTGAAAGATTTGGATGTGGCATACAATGATAGCATTTTTGCACAATCGTCTCAATTGACGCTTGATATTCAACTTCCTTCCAAAACACAAAACCCTTCGTTTAAAGAAATTTTAACGGCTGCAATTGATGCCGGTGATTTAAATGTCAATATGTTAGGAACAGCAAAATTTGATTTGGGCAGCACAAAACTCAAGGTAGGCGTTTCTAACTTTATGGATTCCACAAAACCACTGTCAGCATCCGGAACTTTTGATTTAGCACACATTCAAGCGATGATGGATGACTTAAACATCAATACCAAAAATTCCAACGGAACGTTTTTGATGTGTCCTGCTAAGAAAAATCAAAACAACACCTATTATTCTTTTTCGTATAAAAACGATCAACTTAACTTCAGAATGGGCGATTCTTTGTCGGCAAAAACCGGCTACATTGCATTAAGTGGTTCGGCTGAATATGATGAAAAAGAACAAGATATGTTTTTACAATGGCATCCGAATCTTCATGTAAATTTCAAAAACGGAGAAATTGCCATGGCTGAGATTCCCTATCCTATTCAGGTGCCAACCATCGAATTTGATTTCACTCCCGAAAAATTTCATTTCAAAGAGAGTAGCATCATTTTGGGCAACTCACAATTTGGACTTTCTGGCGACATCACAAACATTGAAAGCTATTGGAAAAACGAAGGAATGTTGACCGGCGTAATGGATTTTATTTCCGAAACTACCGATATTGATCAGTTGATGGATTTGATGAACGGCTTTGGTAGCAGCGACTCCACCGTGACACAAGAAGTGGCTGAAACAGAATCTCCTGATGATGACCCGTTTATGGTTCCGTTGGGTGTTGATTTTCGATTAAATACAGTAGTGAAGAAAGCCAAAATCGGAACAACAGAAATCAGAGATGTCGGCGGACATTTGACCATAAAAGACGGCGTTTTGGTATTGGAAGAGTACGGTTTTACCAGCAAAGCTGCCCGAATGCAGCTGACCGCTCTTTATCGCTCACCACGTAGAAATCACCTTTTCGTAGGATTGGATTTTCATCTTTTAGATATTGATATTGATGAACTTATAAAGATGATACCCACCATCGATACATTG